>JAJZQK010000504.1 GCA_021847625.1 Chloroflexota bacterium | reverse complement strand
TACCGAGCCTCCGAGCGATAGTTCGGTAGCATTATAGCATATCAACTAACCGAGCAAGAGTTGTCGGCCGGACTTCTAGAACTGCATTGGGAACCGTGGCGGCTGCTTCCGACCCTTGCCTTGCTGGCTGACCAGAGAGCGCATCATCTTCTGCATCTGCTTGAACTGGTTCAGTAGTTGGTTGACTTCTTGCGGGTTCGTGCCGCTTCCCCGGGCGATGCGTCGCTTGCGACTACCGTCGATGACGTCAGGACTGTGGCGCTCTTGGGGCGTCATGGAGAAGATGATCGCCTCGACGCGTTTCATCTGTTTCTCGTCTAGCGCCTCGGCAGGAACCTGCTTGAGGGCGCCGCCGAGCCCCGGTATCATCGAGAGCAGCTCGCTGAGCGGGCCCATCTTGCGCACCTGCTGCAACTGGTTGACGAAGTCGTTCAGATCGAAGGTGGCGTTGCGCAGCTTCTTCTCCAGAACGGCCGTCTGTTTCTGGTCCATCGTCTGCTGAGCGCGTTCGATCAAGCTGAGCACGTCGCCCATTCCCAGGATGCGCGACGCCAGTCGATCGGGGTAGAATGGCTCCAGGGCGTCGAGTTTCTCGCCTACGCCGACGTACTTGATGGGCACGCCGGTCACCGATCGCATGGAAATGGCCGCACCGCCGCGCGCATCGCTGTCGACCTTGGTAAGGATGAGCCCGGTCAAGCCGACCTTCTTGTTGAACTCGTCGGCCACGCGCACGGCATCCTGTCCCGTCATAGCGTCTGCCACTAGTAGAACCTCGTCGGGCTCCACTTTCTGCCTGATGCTTGCCACCTCGTCCATCATCTCTTCGTCGATGTGCAGGCGACCGGCAGTGTCGATGATGACCACGGAGCTGGCCGTCTCGCGCGCCCGGTTGAGGGCGTGAACGGCGATGTCGGGCGGCTGGGCGTTTGTCTCGCTGAAGACGGGGGCGTCGACCTGCTTGCCGAGGGTGATCAGCTGCTGAATGGCGGCGGGCCGGCGGACATCCGCCGCAACCAACAGGGGACGCTGGCCCTGCTTGCGCAGCTGCAAGGCCAGTTTGGCGGCCGCGGTCGTCTTGCCGGCACCTTGGAGACCAACCAGCATAACGGTGTGGGGTGGGGTGCCACCCAAGCTCAGCTTGCCCGGCTCGCCCAAAACCTTGATCAGTTCCTCGTTGACGATCTTCACGACCTGCTGGGCTGGCGTCAGACTCTCCAAGACGTCGACGCCCACCGCGCGCTCGCGCACCTGGCCAACGAAGGTCTTGACGACCTTGAAATTGACGTCGGCCTCGAGAAGGGCGAGCCGGACCTCGCGCATGGCCTCGTCCACGTCTCTTTCTGTTAGCCTGCCCTTGCCGCGCAGACGAGTAAGCGTTGCCTGCAGGCGGTCGGAAAGACTTTCGAACACGGATTCTGTCTCCTAGCGGCTAGCCTCTCGGCCTGGGCGCGCCCGGTGCCAAAGCCAGTAAACGGGGCCATAGACCGCTGGCATGAGGACCAGGCTGAGGAGCGCCGACGGCAGGGCAACTTCGTAGATGGCGACGATGAGGTTGAAACCCCAACCACTTAGCTGCAATAGTAGCATATACAGCAGATCGTAGACAATGGTGGCGAGGGCGGCAGCCTGCAGCGGTAACAAGCGATTGAAGCGCGGTCCACCGGCCTGCCCAAGGCCGCTGAGGCAACCCACCGCTGCCATGCAGATCAGGCCCGCCCCCAACGGTCCGGCCGACCCCAGATCAAGGAGCAGTCCAGCCAGCGCTCCCCAGACCAGGCCGGCGCGGTAGCCTCCCAACAGGCCACAAGCAACCGCGGCCAGGAGGAGCAACTCGGGACGTAGGTTCGTTGTGGGACTCAACGTCTGGGCTAGCCAGCCCTGCAGTCCAGCCAGGAATACCAGAAGTGGCAGGCCGAGGTAGGGGCTCACGGCACCTGCGCCGGTAGGAATGAAGTCACTACCTGCACAGTTTCCAGCTTGGCCAGATCCACCGCCGGCTCCAAAGTGGCTTCCTGGAAGGGTTCGACGTCGCGCTGGCGCACGAACACGATCTTGCCCACGGGGATGCCTGGGGGGAAACCGCCACCCATGCTAGAGGTGACTACCCACTGGCCAACTTCGATCTTGTCCAGCTGATCAATGTAGCGCATGGTCAGCTGGCGCTGGCGTCGACCGTAGATCATTCCCTGCGCTCGGCCGATGACCACTAAGCCGGAGACGGAGCTCTTGGAGTCGGTGACGAGCAGGACCTTGGCGGAAAGCGGGCCGCACTTCAGCACCCGACCTACCAAACCGGCTGGCGTGACGACGGTCATGCCGACTGCCACGCCGTCACGGTTGCCTTTGTCGATGGTTATGGCGTGGATGAGATCCGTGGGCTCGCGGGCGATGACGTTGGCCGGCAGCAGTCTCTGCTCAGGGTGCTCCTTCTGGTAGTTCAGTTCCGCTACCAGTTCCCCGTTCTGGTGCTCGAGTTCCTGGATTCGCACGCTGGCGCTCCGGAGGGATTCTACCTCGGCGCGTAGACGCTCGTTCTCGGTCCGCAGCTCGGCGGCACGGGTTAGGGTCGTGGCAACGCCAGAGAAAACGCCGAAGCTGCCGCCGAGGGTCTTTTCGATCGGCGACAGGACTTCTGCCGCGTAGCCCTCCGCATCGCCTAGCAAGGGGATGCGAATGAAGACAAGAGCCAGCACCACTGCCGCAGTGGCGATGGCGAGCAAGCCGGTCCGCGTGAACATGGCTAGCGGGGGGCTTTAGCGTATTGGACCGGGACCTCGACTTTGTGGAGGGTCTCGATTTCGTTGAGCGCTTCGCCGGTGCCGCGCACGACACAGGTCAGCGGGTCGTCGGCGACGTAGACACGCATCTTGGTCTCCTGCAACAGCCGCTTGTCGAGCCCGCGCAGCAGCGCCCCGCCGCCGGCCAGGGCGATGCCGTGCACCATCAGGTCGGCCACGATCTCGGGCGGAGTCTCTTCCAGAGTGGCCTTGACAGCGTCGACGATAGACTGCACCGAACCGGTTATGGCCTCGCGAATCTCCACGCTGCTGATCTCGATGGCGCGGGGCAGGCCGCCGATGAGGTCGCGCCCGCGGAGGGTGACGGTGCGCTCCTCGTCCAAAGGGCAGGCCGAGCCAACCGCGATCTTGATCTCCTCCGCCATGCGTTCCCCGATGAGTAGATTGTGCTTCTGGCGAGCGTAGAGCATGATGTCCTGGTCCATCTCATCGCCCGCGATGCGGATGGAGCGCGACATAACAATGCCGCCCAACGACAGGACGGCAACCTCGGTGGTCCCGCCGCCGATGTCGACGATCATGCTGCCCGTGGCTTCCATAATCGGCAGGCCGGCGCCGATCGCCGCGGCCATTGGCTCTTCGATGAGGTGTGCTTCCCGCGCGCCCGCGTTACGGGCCGCATCGTGCACTGCCATCTTCTCGACCTCAGTGACGCCGCTGGGAATGCCGATGACCACCCGAGGGCGGGGGATGAGCCAGGCACGGTCGTGCGCCTTACCGATGAAGTACCTGAGCATCTGCTCGGTGATGTCGAAGTCGCTGATGACCCCGTCTTTCAAGGGGCGGATGGCCGTAATGTTGGCGGGAGTACGGCCGACCATGCGCTTGGCCTCGGCGCCCACCGCCAGGACCTTCTTGCTGCGCTTCATGACTGCCACCACGGATGGCTCGTTTATGATGATGCCCTTGCCTCTGACGGTGACAA
>JAJZQK010000006.1 GCA_021847625.1 Chloroflexota bacterium | reverse complement strand
ATCAGCAGGATGTTACTCTTTTGCAGCTCCACCTCGTCGATCTGCATGCCGGTGTTGACGCGCTTGTAGTGGTTATAGACAGCCACGGAGAGGACACGCTTGGCGTGATCCTGCCCCACAACATACTGTTCCAACAGCTCGTGGATTCGCTTGGGAGTGGGAATCTTGCCTGTAGCGACGCGCGGCTTGTTGGCCTCAGGGGCCTGTTCTTCGTCGATGATCTCGCGACAAAGCTCGACGCACTCGTCACAAATGTATACTGCCCCCGGGCCCGCGATAAGTCGCCGTACCTGATCCTGTCCCTTACCACAGAAGGAGCAATGGTATTGTATGCGGGAACCTCGATTCGCCATCAGTTGCCTCCCCCAGAGGCGCCGGCGGTTGGGTCCAGCCCTGCCACCGGCGCCCCCTTCACTACCGCTTGGTTAAGACTTCGTCTACGATCCCGTAGGAAACCGCCTGCTGTGCATCCATGTAGAAGTTGCGATCGGTATCGCGGATGATCCGGTCCTCCGGTTGGCCGGTGTGCTTCACCAGAATGGAGTTGATCAGATTGCGCAAGCGCAGGATCTCCTTGGCTTCGATCTCCACGTCCACGGCCTGGCCCTTGACACCGCCCAACGGCTGGTGGATATGGACCGTGGCGTTCGGCAAGACGTACCGCTTACCCTTCGCCCCCGCGGCCAGTAGGATAGTGCCCATGCTTGCCGCCATGCCGACGCAGATGGTCACGATGTCGGGCCTGATCAGCTGCATCGTGTCGTATATCGCCAACCCGGCCGTGATCACGCCGCCCGGCGAGTGGATATAGAGATTGATGTCCTTATCCGGGTCCTCGCGGTCCAGATATAGCATCTGGGCGACGATGATGTTGGCTATGTTATCGTCAATCGGCGTCCCCAGGAAGATGATACGCTCCTTCAAGAGGAGGGAGTAAATATCAAAAGCCCGTTCGGTTCGCCCGGTGGTCTCGATCACCATCGGGACCAGCTGAGAGATAGGATCCATTAGAGTTGTTCCTCCTTGAACAAAGCACCCAGTATGCAGGCCTATTCCTGCTCCTGCTCCTGCGGCTCCTCCGCCGTCGCCGCGCCTTCCCCCTCGGACTGGCTGGCGGTTTCCGTTAGCCGTTCCAGGGTCCGGCGCTGCTGCAGGCGGAAAGCGATGCCGCGCCGGGAGTCGTCCGTGTTCAACGTCCGGCGCATCTCGTCGGCGCGGGCGCCGAAGGACGCCGCCTTCTCGATCTCCGCGTCGATATCCGCGGGCTTAACTTCGATGCCTTCCTTCTTGGCGACCTCGTTCAGCACCAGCTGCCGTCGCAACGCCTGGCGGGCTTCCTCGCGAAGGCCGTCCAGCAGCTGCAAGCGTGTCTGCTTGAGGGCCGCCAGGTACTCCGGCATTGCCAGTCCCTGCGTCTGCAGGCGATCCTCCAGACTGTGCAGGGAATGCTCCGTCTGCTCCTCGACCATCTCCGGCGGCATCTCGACCTTCGCCTGGTCCGCCACCGCGCGCAGGACGGTCTCCTCGTACTCCGCGTTCGTGGCCTCGTCGAGGCGTCGCTGCAGCTGCTCGCGCACGGACTTGCGCAAATCCTCCAGCGTCTCGCCCTCGCCCACCGTCTTCGCAAGCTCGCCGTCCAGTTCGGGCAGGTGCTTCTCCTTCACCGAATGCACGGTCACCCGGAAATTCGCCTCCTTGCCGGCGAGTTCCGCGTGCGGATAGTCTACGGGGAAGGTCAGGTCGAAGGACTTCTCCTCTTCAGGCGCCATGTCGACCAACTGCTCGGCGAACCCCGGAATCGGGATGTTGCGCTCCGGCTCGACGAGGTACTCGATTCCGTTCTGCTCAAGGATCTTCTCGCCGGCCTGCTCGGCGTAGGCGTCGACCACGGCCGTATCGCCTAGCGCCACCGGCCTCTCCACCGGCACCCACTCCGCATGCTGCTCGCGCAGCCCCTGTAGGGCTTCCTCGACCTGCTCGTCGGTGATGCGCGCTTCGGTCTTGGGGATACGGATGGCCTGATAATCAGGAAGCTCGACTGTCGGGCGCACGGGGACCGTGACCTTCACCGCCAGTGGCTCCAAGCTGACAATGTCGACATGGGGATCGTACAGAGGATCAATGCCCGTCTCCTCGACCGCCTGCTGGTAGAGATCTGGCAGAAGGAGCTGGGCCGCTTCGCGCAGGATGGTTTCCCGGCCCATGAGGCGTTCGACCATCTGGCGAGGGGCTTTGCCACGCCGGAAACCGGGCACGTTCACCCGATTGACAAGCTGCCGAAAAGCACGATCCTGCGCTTTGCGGCTCGCTTCCTCATCAGCCTCGATCATAAGCTGCACTCGGCTGTCGGGAAGCTGCTCCGAGGTTACCTTCAACTCGCTTTCCTCCGAAGATGGGGACCGTGTCTGCTAGGCGCCATGGCGCGCCTGGGTGGCGGAGAGCAATCGCATTCTCGGCCCAAGATTATTATACAGGGATAATTATACTGAGCACCACTAAATAAGACAAAGACGGGCTCGGGTTAGGAGCCCGTCTGCATAGGAATGGAGCGGAAGACGGGATTCGAACCCGCGACTTTCTCCTTGGCAAGGAGATGCTCTACCACTGAGCCACTTCCGCAAGTATCTGTCATCCGCTCGACGCACCCTCACTTGCATCATCGGCATCTGCAACCAGCTGCGACTCCGGGTGAGTCTCTCTAGCCCAACATTATATCGAGACAGTATCCCGATGTCAAGGCAAATTGCCAGCCGACGCGGTCGCCCGCCGAAGGCTCACCGGTGCCCCTCACGACACTGCCAAGGGCACGCGGACGGTGAGCCGCACCACCCCGGGCGCCAGCTGCACGTCCTCGACGTAGACGTCGCTCGTCCCGTCCACGCGCGCCAGCGAGTCGTTGGCGTAGCGCTCCAGCACGTCCACCATCGCCCGCGGCAGCGGCAACACCCCCGCCTTGGCCCCGGATAGCGACAGCAGCGGCCGCCCGTCCTGCACCTCCACCGTCCCCCAGGCCTCGACCTTGATGGGCAGCGGGTCGGCCATGGTCGCCGCGAGGGTCAGCCCCTGGTTCTGGAAATGCACTTCCACGTCACTTACCCCGGGCGGACGGCCCTCGCTCCTGGCCAGGACCGCGTTCACATCCGCCTCCTTCATTTCCACCACCAGGCGAGCAGAAGGCGTCGCCCCGCCCGGCGGCCCGTTGGCAGGGGCATCGGCCGGTCCCGCCAACAGGGGCGGCGCCCAGGCGCCAACGCTGGCCAGCGTTACCCCTGCCAGCACCACGAGGATAATGGCGGTGAGCAGCACCGCCGCACAACCGGAATAGATACGCCAGAGAGCGCCCACTTTGCCTCCGCATGCTCCGCTATGATGATCAGCTGCCCGCCAATTATAAGCAGCCTGGCCGCCCTTCGTCAAAGAATTGCGCCGACCATGCTACAATTTCTTATTAGAGGTTCCTATAGACGCACCCCGCGCCATCCTGCCCCGGTTGGGCAGGCAGCGGTGTCTGTTAAGAGGCGCCTCCGACCTCGTGTCGGAGGCACGTTCACACTCCAAGGAGAGGGAAATGATCGAACGCAAGGCCTACGGTTTCGGCGTCAAGACGAAGCTCCCCTACGCCGAAGCGGTGGAACGGACGAAAGCGGCCTTGAAGGAAGAAGGCTTCGGCGTGCTCTGCGAGATCGACGTCAAGAAGACGATGAAGGAGAAGCTCAACGCCGACTTTCGCCCCTACGTGATACTGGGGGCCTGCAACCCGCCGCTGGCGCACAGGGCGCTGCAGGCCGAGCTGGACCTCGGCCTGCTGCTCCCCTGCAACGTGGTCGTCTACGACGAGGAGGGCGGCGCCGTCGTCAAGGCGATGGACCCCGAGCCCGTGCTGGGCATCGTCGAGAACGCCGAACTTGCCTCCGTCGCCCGCGAGGTGAAGGCACGCATGGAAAGGGTAGTCGAGCGCGTAGCGGGCCAGTGACCTAGCCTGCCGGCCTTTCAGCCAAGATCGTTCTTCAGGGGGCGCACCACCATCCGCCCTTTTGTCATCCTGGCTTCTGTCATCCTCTCTTCCCGGGCCAGCCTTCCCAATTGGCGTCGGCAATCTTCTCGGCCCTCGCCAATCTCACCGGGCCCCCGCCCTCTCTCCTCTGCGCCTTGCCGTGCCCACTTGCATGGCCTCCGCGGATCGAATCTGCCCCCGGCGACGCCACATCCTCCCGCCGTGAGGATTAACGGCACGCGGCCTGCAAATGGGACTTGGGAGGGTATGCAAAACATGATGAGGTTAGTTATCCCTGTGCTAGCCGTGGCCCTGGTGGTCGGCCTGGTGCTTACAGGCCTGGCGGCCTGGGGCGGGAGATTGTCGCCCGCGCCGGAGACCGCCGCCGGACCATCGGCCGAGACCCCGCCGGCCGTTCTTGGCAATGTAGACGCCCAGGCGACCGCAACGGCCGCGCCCGCGGCCGCCCCCAGCCCCACCCCCGAATCGACGCCGACGCCCGAAGCGACGGCGCCCCCCACGACTTCCCCAACGCCCGAGGGGGGGACGGACGCCGCGATGGCGAAGTACCAGGCGATCGTGCAGCGCTACCTCGGTGACCTGCCCGGCACTTTCGGGGTAGTCATCAAGGACATGAAGACGGGCAACACCCTGCGCATAAACGCGGACAGGCCGTTCCCCACGGCCAGCCTCTACAAACTCGGCCTGATGTACGAGGTCCTGCGCGAAGCTAAAGCGGGAGAGCTCAACCTAAACACCAAAATGGATATCACCGAGCGCCATATGGTGGAGTCGGAGTTCGACGAGAAGCTGGTGGCCGGAATGACGGTGACCATCGACCGCAGCCTCTGGTTCCTGATCACGCTCAGCAGCAACAGCGCGGCCATGGCGCTGCACGACTACGTCAGCTGGCCCGACGTGGACACAGCGGTGCACGAGATAGGCATGACCAACACCTGGATCCACGGCGACCCGGCGGCGCCTACCTTCGGCGATTGGCGAGACACCCTCACCTCCAGCACGCCGGAGGACATGCTGACCTTTTTCGACAAGCTGTACAACGGGCAGATTCTCGACAAGGAGAACAACGACAAGATGATGTGGCTGTTGAAGAACCAGCAAATCATCGACCGCATGGCCAAAAAACTGCCGGACGACGTCGTGTTCCCCCGCAAGACCGGCAACCTGGCGGGCGTCATCAACGAGGTCGGCATAATGATGGGCCCCAAGACCGACCTCTACGTCGGCGTGATGTCCCAGGATGCCGACTACGAATCGACGACGACGGCCCTGCAGAATCTCGGACTAGCCCTCTACCAGGCGGCCAACGAATAGCCGCCGAACGAGGGAGAACGCTGCAGATAGCCCCCGCTGGGTAGCCGGACCATCACCCAGCGGGGGCCGTCCGACGACTGCCTCCGCGGGGAGCTACCCCCCGACCCAGCGCGCGGCACGTATCCTGCGCTTTACAGGCATAGATACGACCAACTCGCGGACTCAGTCCCCGGGTCGAGAAAGGAGGAGTTGGTAGTATGGGTGGTTCCTTTGGATTAGGCAGGGTTAGGGGCATCGAGATCGGCATCCACTACACCTGGCTGATCGCCTTTGCTCTCATCATGGTTTCGCTGGCCCTGGCCTTCTTCCCGATAACGTATCCCTCGCTGTCACCGGCGATGGATTGGATATTGGGGGCGGCGGGGGCGATTCTTCTGTTTGCCTCCGTGTTGGGACATGAGCTGTCGCACTCCGTCGTCGCCCAGCAACTCGGGCTGGGCGTGCGCAGCATCACGCTCTTCATCTTCGGCGGTGTATCCAATATCGAGGGCGAGCCCAAGAGCGCCCGCGACGAGATACTAATCGCCGGGGCCGGCCCGCTTTCGAGCATCGTAATCGGGCTCGCCTTCGGAGGCCTGTTCGTCCTGCTCCAGGGTGTTAGCGTGGAGGGGGCGGCTCTTACGGCATACTTGGCTCTCATCAACCTTCTCCTGGCAGTGTTCAACCTCATTCCGGGGTTCCCGCTGGACGGCGGGCGCGTGCTGCGCGGCCTAATCTGGGCGGCAACCGGCAACTTCCTGCAGGCCACCAACATCGCCACGACGATCGGCCAGGTCATTGCCTACTTGTTCATCTTCGGCGGCTTGTTCTTGGCCTTCACAGGCGCCTTCCTCACGGGCATCTGGCTCCTGTTCATCGGTTGGTTCCTTAGCAGCGCGGCGGGGGCCTCGCGCCAGCAGGCGCAGGTCGAACGGGCTTTCGAGGGCGTTAGGGTGAGGGACCTAATGGAGAACGAGCCGATCACCGTGCCCGCCGACCTCACCTTGCGCGACATGGTCGACGACTACGTGCTACATCGCAACCTGCGCGCCCTGCCGGTGGTGGACCAAGAGGGCAACGTCGCCGGCCTGGTGACGGTCATCGACCTCAAGAAGGTCTCGCGGGAAAGATGGGACACGACGACGGTGGGCGAGGTCATGACCCCCGCCCACGAGCTCGTCGCCGTTGGCCCCCAGACCAACGCGGGCGAAGCCCTACAGGCAATGGGGCAGCGGGACATAAACCAGGTGCCGGTCCTGGAGGGGGGCAGGCTGGTGGGTCTGCTTACCCGCAGCAACATGATCCGTTACCTGCATCTCCGGGAGGAACTCGGCACGCGCTCATAGCCCTTGTCCTCGCCGATCACCCGGAGGCCGGCAGGCCCGACTGTAGGGGGCGATGCACGCCGATAGGCAGCCGAGGTCGCGAGCGCGGTCTCAGCTGCCTGTTACGGCGAGCTCGTTCTGGACGCCCTTGACCTCGATCCCGCGGTGGGCGAGCCGTTCCGCCCGAAGTTTGTCCTCGTCGCTGCCGACAATCCCCTTCAGCGTCACGATGCCTCCCTGCACCTGCACGTCGATGCCGGAGGCGTCGAGCCACGAATCCTCGGTCAGGCCAAACTCGACGTCGGCGCGGACCTGGGCGTCGCTGCGCCGCGCGGGCCCCTTGCCTCGGTGGGGACCTTCTATTGGCGACTCGACCAACGTTCGCCCGCAGACGGGGCAGACTTCCAGGGGCACACCCCCTTCGGCCTCCTCTTCACTCTCCGGTCGCAGCCCCCCCCGGCGCAGACGGTGACCGGGCAGATGCTCGTGCTCAGATGGAGAGCCTATCCAATCGGCAGACTTGTCCTCACGGCCGGGTCCCTTGCTGTAAAACCGTTCGCCGTCACTTCCGTCCATCTCGCCCTCCCTCGCTCCAGATTAGCGGTCGCGCGCCGTCTTCTGCCTGCTCAAGCGGGCAAGTTCCGTGCCGCAGCCAAGCTTCCCCCACGGTGAACCGCCCCTGCCGACGCGGCCGTCTGGGCCCCCCCCGTAGCGGACGCTCGGGAGAACGATAGGTTGACGGGAAGCAGGCCGCCACACAATAATGATAGTAGAGATTGCGAAGGCCCCAAGCAAGGCCCAACGGAGGATCAAGATGCCAGATGAGACGCGCATTGCCGTGATCGGAGCGGCCGATTTCGCGGCCCGATACCACATTCCCCGCTTGGTCGTCAATCCAGACGTCGAACTCCTCGCCCTCTCCAGCCGGACGATCGAGCGTCTGCAGGAGAAGGCCCAACGCTTCGCCGTGCCCAACGTCTACACCGACTATCGCGCCCTGCTGGATAACACGCCCCTCGACGCCGTGGTGATCAGCAGCGCCCACACCCAGCACTACCAGCAGATCAAGGACAGCCTAGAACGAGGGCTGCATGTCCACGTCGACAAGCACGTCGTGATGCACGCGAGCGAGTGGCAGGAACTGATGGCCCTCGCCAAAGCAAGGGGACTAATCCTTATGCCCGCCCTCAACCGCCACCTGGACCCGGCCAACCTCTACGCGAAGCACCTCATCCAGTCGGGAGCGCTGGGCGAGGTTTTCTATGCCCGCAGCCTGCAGGTCAATTATCCGCGTGAGCGCTCCTTTGCCATCCTCTCACTCGCCGGCGGCGGCCCGCTCGTCGGCCGGGGGAGCCACATGGCCGCCCTGATCCCCTGGCTCACCGGCTGGCAGCCGGCCGCGGTAGCGGCGTTCGTCACCTACGGCGGCAAGCTGGACGTCGATACCGGTGGCACGGTCGACGTGCACACTACTAACGGCAACTTCTTCCAGATCGCCTCCATGAAGAACGGCTTCCGCAACGTGGATGAGGTGGAGGTCGTCGGCACCGAGGGCGCCGTCAAGGTGGAGAGGCCGCGGCAGCACACCCCCTGGCAGGTAACGCATTTCGGCAAGGGCGGCGAGGTGGTGCCCATCGGCGAGCTGCCCGCCGGCAAGGCGACGACCGACCACTTTGTCGACGTCATCCGCGGGCGCGAGCCGAGTCGGATTCCCCCCGCGGACGCCCTGCCCGCCGTGCAGATCGTGGAGGCGGCCTACGAGTCGGCCGGCAGCGGCCGCGTGATAAAGCTTTGAGGTGACAGCGATGATCTTCGATTCGCACGTGCATCTCGTCTCGGAAGACCGCGCCAAGTACCCGATGGTGCCGGGGCAGGAACGCCCCGCCGGTTTCCACGGCAAGGCGGAGTGGCTGATCGAACTTATGAACGATGCGGGGGTGGACGCCGCCCTCGCCGTGCAGACCCCGTGGTACGGGGAGGACAACCGTTATCTCGTGGAGTCCATGCGCCGCTTCCCGGGCCGCTTCGCCGCCATCGGCTACCTGGAAGACCCGTTCGCGCCGGACGCCCCCGACCGCCTGGAGCGGCAGTACCACGAGGACGGCTTCCGGGGCGTGCGCTTCCACCTCGTCGACACCGACCGGGGGTCGGCCGTCATCGCCTCCGTCAACGAGGGGCTCCTGGCCGGCAAGGCCGATCCCCTCATCAGGAAGGCGCGCGCCCTCGGCGTGCCCATCCAGTTTCTGAATCGCATACCGACGCACCCCACGGTCCTCGCCGTGGCCGACCGTTTTCCCAACGTGACAGTGGTAGTCGACCACCTCGGACATCCCTACGTCGCGGAATCGCCGGATTTTCCTTCCTCGGCCAACTTCTTCGCCCTCGCCGAGCGGCCGAACGTGTACGTGAAGGTCTCCAACCACGTGATGCATTCCCGAGCCGCCTATCCTTGGCGGGACCTGCACGACTACCAACGCCGTGCGATCGACCTCTTCGGCCCCCGCCGGCTGATGTGGGGCTCCAACTGGCCGATGGACATGCCCAGCCCCACCTACAAGGAGCGGCTGGAGGCAGTACGGAACGAGATGCCGTTCCTCAGCGCCGAGGAGAAGGAGTGGATCCTGGGGAAGACGGCCCTCAGCATCTGGACGCCGGTGGGGAGCCAGTCCTAGCGCCTCCGAGGCCTGCCTGTCTATCGGCGAGCCTCGTTCCCCCGCCGGCCCCGCGGCGGTGTCGCCGTCGGGAGGGCACTGGCACACGATGTGCAAACCAGGGCAGTGGCGAGCGCCTCTGGACGGCGGCTGAGGCGGTCCTGCCGGGGCCGGCGGAGGGACGAGGTCGCTTCGCCTGGGGTAACCCGGGATAGGCGGAAGGAGGTGTTAGGACATGGCCTGGCATAATTGGGTGAATCTCATCCTCGGCCTTCTACTCATCGCCGCGCCGTGGTGGGTTGGCTTCACGGGCAACGCGCAGGCACTATGGACGGCGACGGTCTTCGGCATCCTGATCTCGCTGTTCTCCTTGGTGCCGGCTTTCTACAGGGTGCCCAGTGAACCAAGAGCGTAGGCCCGGCGTTGGGCACTTCCCCTAAGCCGGGACGGCGGATGTGGCATCCGCCGCCCTATTCTGTCCGCCGCGCCTCCGTCCGGCCGTCTTAGGAGGCCCTATCGCTTATGCCGGCCGGGCGACAGTTGCCGTCCGCGTCGCAGACCTCGCACTCCCCCTCGCAGGGCTCCACGTGCAGGTTGACGGTGCTGCTGGCCCCGAGTGCCTTCTTGATCTCCCCCTCTATCTCGTCGGCGACCTCGTGGGCCTCGCCGACGGAGAGCTGGCGATGCATCATTAGGTGCAGGTCGATGTGCCGGTCGGGGCCGGCCTTGCGCGACCGCAGGTTGTGGTAGCCGATGACCTCGCCGTTGCGCCGGTCAAGGATATCCCTTATCACCTGCTGTTCGCCCGCGGGCAGGCTGCGGTCGAGCAGGTCGACAAAGGCATGCTGGGTGACCTCCCAGGCCGCCTTCAGGATCAAGATCGCCACGCCGAGGGCCACGAGCGGGTCCAATATGGCCAGGCCGGTCACCCGCACGGCCAGCAGACCGAGGAAGACGCCCGCCGAGGTCACCACGTCGGTGGTCAGGTGGGCCGCGTCCGCCTCCAGGGCGACCGACTCCGTCCGGCGCGCCACCTTGGACAGCTGGCGGGAGACGAAGAAGTTGACGGCGACGGAGATGCCGATGACGACAAGGCCGGCGTCGACCGACTCCAACTGTACCCCGTAGATGAGCTTGTTGATGCTCTCGTAGACGATGATGACCGCCGCCCCGAAGATGAGCACCGCCTCGACGGTGCCCGTCACGTTCTCCACCTTGCCGTGGCCGTAGGGGTGGCTGTCGTCGGCCGGCCGGGCCGAGATACGGACGGCGACGAGGGCCATGAGGGCCGCCAACAAATCAACGGCGGAGTGGACGGCCTCGGCCAGAACGCTGACCGAGCCTATCGACAAGCCCACGGCCACTTTGAGGATCACAAGGAGAATGTTCGTGGTGACGGCTAGTCCCGCCACGCGACTCTTGGCGTCCACTGCGTACTACCTCCGACCGCCCATAGGCAGGAAACATGCGACCGCGCGCTCGCCGGCCGGTTGGGCCGGCCGTCCCATCGGCCGCCGAGGCCTGGGCCGGAGAAGCCGCGGAAGCGATGATCAGCCTATGGTTGAGGCTATACTAATTATAACAACCATAGGTTCTCCCCGCAAACCCGCCCCCTGCCGACGGCGGCGATGCTCGCCGGCCGCACTTCGTTCTTGCGCCCCCGCGGGGACTGTGGTACTCTCACGCCGGTGGCGCGCTTACGATCGCTAGCCTGCCGTTTGGCCTCTGCGGCCGGCGCCGCCGCAGCCTCGCGGCCCAGAAACGGCTAGGAGGAGGACCGATGTCCGCGATGATCAAGACGGTCGGCCTGACCAAGCGCTTTGGCGCGAAGGTAGCCGTGGATGCCATCGACCTGCAGGTGGGCAAGGGCGAGGTCTTCGGCTTCTTGGGCCCCAACGGCGCGGGCAAGACGACCACCGTACGCATGCTCACCTGCCTCATCGGCCCGACTGCGGGCCAGGCCTGGCTCGGCGACTGGCAAGTGGGCCGCGACGACGAGCACATCCGCCGCAACGTGGGCATCCTCACCGAAGCGCCGGGCCTGTACGAGCGCTTCAGCGCCAGGTTCAACCTGGAGTTCCACGCCAAGCTGCACGGCCTGCCGGGCGGCCACCGGGCGGCGCAGGTGGAGAAGTACCTGCGGATGCTCGACCTCTGGGACCGCCGCGACGAGGCGGTGGGGACGTTCTCCAAGGGCATGAAGCAGAGAATGGCCATCGCCCGCGCCGTCGTCCACGAGCCGCGCGTGCTCTTTCTCGACGAACCGACGTCGGGCCTGGACCCGGAGGCGGCGCACACTGTGCGCGACTTCATTTCCGACCTGCGGGCGGCGGGTCGCACGATCTTCCTGTGCACGCACAACCTGGACGAGGCCAACCGCCTCTGCGACCGGATCGCGATCCTCAGCCAGCGCATCGTCGCTACCGGTTCGCCCGCCGAACTGCGCCAGCGGCTGTACGGCCGGCGCACGGTCCTACAGATGGTGGAGCCGCATGCCGAGGCCCTTGCGGCCATCCGGCGGCTTCCCTTTGCGGCGACGGCCGAGGCGGAGGGCGACAAGATCGTCGTGCCCGTGAGCGAGCCCGCCACCCAAAACCCGGCACTCGTGCGGGAGGCGGTGCAGGCGGGGGCCCAGGTGCTCTACGTCACCGAGCTGGAGCCATCTTTGGAGGACGTCTACTTGAGCCTCGTGGGTAATACCAGGCGTGCGGAGGTGAAGGCATGAAACTCCTCACCATACTGAACAAGGAACTGCGCGAGATCGTCAAGAACAAGCTGCTGCTGTTCACGGTGGGCCTGCCGCCCATCATCTTCGCCCTACTCCCGATTATTATGCTTTCGGCGGCCCAGAGCGATCCGTTGTCGCCGGCCGAGCTGGAACCCATACTCGCCGCCGAGCCGGCCCTGCGCCAGCTGGATCCTGTGACCGCCACGCAGATCATCTTCATGAACCAGGTCATCCTGATGTTCTTGATTGTCCCCGCCATGGTGCCACTGGCTATCGCCAGCTTCAGCATCATCGGCGAAAAGCAGGCCCGCAGCCTCGAGCCTTTGTTGGCCACGCCCATCACGGTCTGGGAACTGCTGCTGGGCAAGTCGCTGGCCGCGGTGCTGCCGGCCATCGCCGCTACCTGGGCCGGGTACGCGATAGCCCTGCTCGGCGTCTACTTCGTGGGCACGAGCCTTGCCTTCCTCGTCGCCACGAGCACGACGTGGTTGCTGAGCATGTTGCTCTTGGCGCCACTCCTGGGGGTTGCGGCGGTGGGCCTAGCGGTGATCGTCTCCTCGCGCGTCAACGATACCAGGGTCGCTCAGCAGGCGAGCCTAGTCATGATTCTGCCCCTCATCGGCCTCTTCGTCGCCCAGATCGCCGGTGGGGCCTTGATCAGCGTGCAGATGATCCTGCTCACGACCCTGGGCCTGCTGGCCGCCGACGCGGCGCTGCTGTACGCCGCCGTGCGCCTATTCCGGCGGGAGGCTATCCTCACGGAATGGCGCTAGGATGACCTCTTGCCTGCCGCTGGTACTGCTCGGCATCCTGCTGGTAGGCTTGCTCTATCCGTTCGTCCTGCTCAACGTGGTGGCCCTATCTTTTGGCAAGCTGGGTCTAACCGTGGCCGGCGGACTGCTGCTGCTCACCATCTCGTTGGTGGGGGGGATCGTCAACTTGCCAGTCTCCCGGCGCCGGATCCTGATCGAGCCAGCGCGTCGACGCTGGTTCTTCGGCTTCATCTACTACTACCCGCCCAAGGTACGCGAACAGGTGCTGGCGGTGAACGTGGGTGGGGCTATCGTGCCGGCGCTGTTCTCAGCCTACCTGCTGACCGGCCCCGCCCCCTTGCTCCCGACTGCCGCCGCCACGGCCGTCGTCATGGTCGTGGCGCGGGCCCTTGCCCGGCCCATCCAGGGGATGGGCATCGCGATGCCCGCCTTCGTGGCACCGCTCACCTCGGCCGCGGCGGCCTTGCTGCTTGCCCCCCACGCGGCGGCGCCGGTGGCCTACGTCTCCGGCACCGTCGGCACGCTGATCGGCGCCGACCTGCTCAACCTGCCGGCGATCAGGCGAATGAGCGCCCAGACGATGAGCATTGGCGGGGCCGGCGTGTTTGACGGCGTGTTCCTCTCCGGTCTTCTGGCCGTCCTGCTCACCGGATAGCCGGGAGGCCTGGCCTCACCCGCGGGGCCTGATGAAGACAGCGAGAACCCAACTGAGAAGCACGCCCAGCCCTATGGCGATGTAGCTCCGCTGGACCAGGTTGCCGACGGTCAGCCATCCTGGCCGCGCGGCCCCGGTCCCGGTCTCCGTGGCGGGGTGAGGGCGCGCCTCCGGTTGGGCCTGCCGCTGTTGTTGGGTCGCCTGCGCCCCCGCCGGCACTTGCTGCCCCGCCAGCGAACCGTACCTTCTGGCGTAGACAGCGGTAAACTCGGCACCCGCGAGGAAGATCTCCGCGGAGTAGTAGATCCAGAGAAGGAGGGCGACGAGCGAGCCCGCCGCGCCGTAGGCGGAGCCGACGCTGGCGATTCCGAAGTAGTAGCCGAGCAGCTCCTTGCCGAAGAGGAAAAGGAAAGCGGTCACGGCCGCCCCGACCCAGACGTCGCCCCAGGTGATGTCGACGTTGGGCAACACCTTGAAGATCACGGCGAAGAGCACGGTGATGATGACGTAAGAGACGACGATGTTCGTCACCTGCAGAATGATCTTCGAGCCGGGAACGAGGTCGGCCAGAGGCCCCACGACGACAGCGACGAGGGTAGTAGCCAGCAGCGAGGCCAGGAGGAAAAGGCCAACCCCCACCACCAGGCCGAAGAGCAGCAGCTGGTTCAGAATCGTGCCCATGATTCCGCCCCCGCCTTGTTGCTGGACATCCCAGATCATGTTCAGGGCCCTCTCGAGGGACCCGAAGGCCCCGGCGGCGCCGAACAAGAGGATGGCAAAACCGATGACACTGGCAAGAATGCCGCCGCTAGTGCGCTGGCTGGCGCTGTTGATCATCGTCTGAAGCAGGCCCGCTACATCCGGCCCCACGACGCTTTGAAGGCCGCTCACGACCTGCCCACGCGCCGCCTCCGGCCCGTATATGAGCCCGGCCACGAGGATGGCGATGAGG
The DNA here is from genome assembly GCA_021847625.1 of Chloroflexota bacterium. The sequence goes on along the minus strand of JAJZQK010000006.1, from coordinate 6,480 downwards.
AGGAGCGGCGCCAGCGCGAACAGCGTATAGTAGGCGATTGCTGCCGCCTGCTGGGAAGCCTGGTCCTGGCCCCACTCCGAAATCATCTCTCGCGCAAACGAATACGCCTCTCGCAGATACCGCCTCATTCTCGTGCCTCTCCCAAGCTCGATTTCCGAAGGTTCTCGCCGAGCCGCAACACCAAGGCCCTCTTGGGTGGTCGTGGGCACCCTGCCATCGCGGGGATTCCATCCTATCTGTGTTGCCAGCCACCTTAACCGCCGTGCGGGTGACTCGCCTTCGGAAAGAGCGCCCTCGAGGACCTGGGTGGGCCGGTCCCGTGCTGCCGGTGCGAAACCGGGCCCGTGAAGAGTGGGGCAGACCTCGCCCTTCATGGGCCCAGTTCGCGGCGTTGCTCGCCTTGCGAAGGGCGGCCGCCATCACCCGGGTCGTATGTACGGCCGCCCCCCAGCGCAAATCGCCCTGCCTACCGGCTGATCCTCTTGATAAGCAGCGGCCGCGCCCGGTCCAGGAACTGCTTGTTCTGCTCACGCATGTCACGGAACAGCTGGGCCGTCTCGTGATCTCCGGTCTGGTTGGCGTCCTGCTCGTAGCGAGTCATCGTCTCGTTGCCCTGCAGGATGTGGTACATGACGGCAATCAGGTCATACTCGACGTTGCTGGCACCGGTCTCCCGTGGTTCGGCCATCGACATGGGACTTCCTCCTAGTAGTGACTACTCTTTCGAACAGGCGTCTCCTGGCGATCTACTGACGCTGGGCGCCTACGCATGGAGTCAGCAAGAATGAGGCCAACCAGGCCGAACCGGTAGCCCTCTGCATCCGCCTGGGCCTGGCCCGGGCGTGCCAGCCGGGCCGCCGTCTCGCCTGGGCCGGACACAGAGAAGCGTCCCTCCCCGGGGCCTCGGGCCCAACGGGGAGGGACGCTTGATGGAATGCCCCATGTTTGGAATCCTGCCCTCTGTTTCTTAGAAGGGGAACATGGTCGTCCGCGGCGTGAAGTGGTTTGCTATGCGCAGGTACTCCTCTTCACTGCCCTCGATCATCAACTTGTGCATCAACACCGTATCCCCGTCCGGGATCGGGCTTATCGCGCCGACGCAGAGGCGTTCGGCCAGTTTGCCCCCTTCGTACACGGAGACCATGCCCTGATGCCGGGGCACGCGATAGATACGACTGGCATGCCCGCGGCTCGGTATGTCCAAATATCCGTGCCGATCCAGCTGAGCCTTCTCTTCCGTCGATAACGTCTCCGCCAGGGCCTGTTCCGCCCTCAGTTCCGCCTCGCGACGGGCCTTCAACATCAGCGCCTGCGCCCGCTGGAAGTACGGGTAGATCACGGCCAGCACGACGACCATAATCACCAAAAATGCAAGCCAGTAGATGAGTGTCATACGTCCCTAACCTCCGCAGCCGCATCACAAACCGAAGCAGAGCAGAAATGCATATTTCGTACCGTCCGTGGTATGGTCCCCGCGCCAACCCCACTTGCCCGGCGCCACATCGCGCGAATTGCCGTCGCCGGGGACCACCCCTTCGCGGGTGTTGCCTGTTCGCGAGCAGAAAGGTACACTACTGGCAAGCCAAGCGCCGTTCCCCGCGCCCGCCGTGGTTGCCGGGGCCGGCCCCGGCACGTTTTCACAGCGACGGAGGACGCATGACGAACCTCGCCTACGACACAATCCACAACATGGACTGCCTGGAGGGACTGAAGCTAATCCCGGCCGACTCTATCGATCTCGTCGTCACCGACCCCCCCTTCGCCATCGAGTTCAAGGCCAAGCGCGGGAACTACAACCGGACGGCCTCGCGCGTTTTAGAGGGCTACACCGAGATCAGCAAGCAGAGCTACCTCGCCTTCACCCTGCAATGGATGCGCGAGGTGCAGCGGGTCCTCAAGGAGACGGGGAGCATGTACGTCTTTTCCGGCTGGAACAACCTGAAAGACATCCTGCTCGCCGTCGACGAGCTGGGCCTCACCACCGTGAACCACCTGATCTGGAAGTACCAGTTCGGGGTCGTGACGAACCGCAAGTTCGTCACCTCCCACTACCATTGCCTGTTCGTCTGCAAGAACGACCAGCGCCGCAAGTTCTTCTCCTACGCCCGCTTCGGCAAAGACCAGCGGGATGGGGACGGGCGGAGCCTGCACTATCGCGACAAAGAAGACGTCTGGGATATCAAGCGGGAATACTGGCACGGGGACCAGAAAACGCCCACGAAGCTGCCGGCGGAGCTCGTGAAGAAGATCCTGCTGTATTCGAGCGAAGAGGGCGACGTCGTGCTGGACCCGTTCCTCGGCTCCGGACAGGTGGCGGTGGTGAGCAAGATGCTGAGCAGACGCTACCTGGGCTTCGAAATCGTCGGCGACTACTTCGAATTCGCCCGCCAGCGCCTGGACGGGGGGCTTTACCGGATCAAGGACAACGGAAACGGCGGCGGGGAGGAGCTGCCGCCCGCGTCCCTGGAGGCGCCTAGGCTGCTCTGAACCCTCCCGGCATGGTAAAGACAGTACGGCCCCCGATCGGGGGCCGTACTGCTGCGATCTATGTAGAGCAACGGGTTGCGACTAAACCATCTCGATGGCACCATGCGGGCAGGCGGAGACGCAGGCCTCGCACTCCAGACATTCATCCGGATTGACGACCTGAGCCTTGTCACCCTCCATAGCAATCACCTCGACGGGGCACGCGTCCACGCACTCCCCATCGCCCTGGCATAGTTCCGCGTCTATCTTAATTGGCATCTACACATCCCTCCTTTCGTAGCGCATAAAAGATAAAGGGTCGGCCGCTCGTTGTCAAGATGGCCGAACGGACAAATTGCCGCCTCTTCCCGCCGCCGTTCCCGACGGCGTCCTACCAGGCGAAATCGCGCAGGGCGGCCCACTCCGGCGAGGTGGCCGTGCCCCACTGGAAGAAGCTCAGGCCCACCGCCCCGGCCTCGCGGGCGGCCCGCAGGGCGGCGTCGATCTCCGGCCGCCCCGGGCTGTACTCGCCCATGCCGTTGCGGCCGAACGTGTCGTACATCTGCCCGACGACGTGCACCGGGTAGTTGGCCCCCACGACGTTCTGCATATCGCGCACGGACTTGGCGACGAAGCTATACACCTCGTCGGCCGTATAGGCCCGCTCTTCGTCGCTCCAGTAGGCCATCGGGGCCAGGGCGTTGCACGCGCGGGCCAGCGCCCCGTAGATCGGGTAGTTCTGGCCGAACCAGCTGCCGGCCGGGTACACGACGCCGACCATCAGCACATCGTCCCCTAGCCTCGCGCGCGTGATCTCCGCGTAGGCCTTGACATCTTCCGCGCGCAAGTTTTGCTCGATGTCCGGGGCGATGCCGTCGAACATCTGCCCGTCCGCCGTGCGGAAGTTGGCGACCTCGACGCTGAGCTCCACGTCGCGCGGCAGGTCGAACAGCCCCGTCGTAATCCAGCCGACGACGGAGATGCCGGCGGCGTGGGCGACCGGCAATAGCCTTGCCGCCTGTTCGCGACCATAGAACCCGGATGATGTCTCGCCGACCTCCAGGAAGATGTGGGTCAGGCCGAGACGCTTGCTCGCCTCGACGATCTGCCGCGGGTCGGCCATCTCGAGCAAGGGATAGGGCAGCCACATCCCCTTGCCGGCAATGAGCGAAGCCAGGGGCTTGCCGTCGACGGCCGGCCGCAGCGGGTCAGCGGCCGTCAGGTCCACGTAGGCGGAGTACAGCCAGCCCTCCTGCCCCCCGCCGGAGACGCTATACCAGGCGTGGGAATCCTCGTCAGTGGCCCAGGAGTGCACCTGCACGGGCGTGCCGGCCGGCAGGACGTCCAGCGGCTCGTATTCCGTGCTGGGCCCCGCCCGCAGGTTCACCTTGAAGTTGGTCAGCCCGGTCGCCTCGAGGTCCTGCGACGGTGCCACCCCCCTCCAGGGGGGCTCGGCCCCCCCGCCCTCCCAGAAGGGCCGGACGGGCTCGGACCTCTCCGTGGTGACGTTCTCGGCCTGGATCCAGCCATCCAGGACACCCCACAGCCGCACGCGGTACCACCGCGTGCCGTCGGCGTTCACCTGCTCTTCGAGCAGCGGCAACGGCATGTCGAAATAGAGGCCGCTGATCACCGGGCTCTGGGCGTCCGGCGCCTGGTGCACCGGGGGGCCACCGCGCACCGCCTTGGGCGCCGGTTCCACCGGTGCGTCCGGGTCTCTTGCCAGCAGCGGGTTCGGCACGGGCGTCGGCTCGGGGACCGGCGACGGCGGCGGGGCCGTGGGCCGGACGACCTGCCTCGGGGTGACCGTGGGTGATACCGCCACCGGCGTGTGCGCCCGGTCGGCAACGAGCAGCGCCAGCACGAGGCCAAGCAGAGGCAACAACCAAAGGTAGTTCGGCCTCGGCTCGGATTGCGGCATATCGAGATTCAGGGTAGACGGGCTCTGCGCCACCGGGAATGCGACCTCCGATCGGGCTCTCGCAAGGTGGGAGGTGGAGCAACGCGAGGCAAGTCGATTATACCGGCCAGACGCCTTCTTGTGGATAGGGAACCATAGCCCCTTTTTCCTATTGTCGGCGGCCGCCGGGCGCGACCTAGCGACGTTTACCGCCGCAGCAGGAACGGTCCCGCCTGGACGGGGCTCGCGCACCCGGTGAGAACCATCGCCGTGCACAGTTCGTCCGCCAAGTGCCGGTACAGCGTCGTCACACCCTCAGGGCCGCCGCCGACCGCTGTCACGGCCAATGGTCGGCCAACGAGAACGGCGTCGGCGCCAAGGGCGAGCATCTTCAGGACATCCACGCCGGCGCGCACGCCCCCGTCGGCCAGGATGGTGATCCGGCCCTTCACCGCCCTCGCTATCTCCGGCAGCACCTCGGCCGTCCCCGGCAGATGATCCAGGGCCCGGCCGCCGTGGTTGCTAACGACGATGGCGCCGGCCCCGGCGGCGACGGCGACCTCCGCCTCATCGGCCGTCATGATCCCCTTGAACACGAGGGGCACGTCCAGGCTAGAGACAAGCTCGCGCAGCTCGGGCAGCGGCTTGGGGCCCACCGGCTGGCCCGATCGCTTCATCGGCAGCAGGCCGGCCGCGTCCACGTCGATGCCCACGGCCACCGCCCCCGCGGCGACAGCGCGGCGCGCTCGCTCCACGATGTCGGCCAGGGGGCGCGGCTTGATGATGGGTATCCCGTGGCCCCCGGCCCGGGCGATGGCCTGCAGGCCCGCCTCGAAGAGCGTCGGGTCCGGGCCATCCCCGGTCATCGTCAGCGTTCCCGCCTCCCGCGAACCGGCTACCACCGCCCAGGCTAGTTCCTTCTCCGTCAGCGCGGCGTTGAAGTTCATGTTCGCCCCGGCGACCGCGCCCCCGAGGATCGGCATGGCCAGCTGGCGGCCGAAGAGGCTGACGGACAAAGCAGGGTCGGACACCGCGTGCAGGGTGCGCATGTTCAGGCGATACGCCGCCAGGGCGGCGATGTTGTTCTTGAAGGAAGCGCCGGTGCCCGCGCCGCCGACGCCGGGTATCTTGCCGGCGCAGACTACTCCGTCGCAGACGGGGCACACGCTACATACCGGCGCAAGCTTGCGCCGCGCTTCCTGGCGGATTTCCTGTAGATTCAAGTGGGCCTCCCTTGAACGTTGCTCGGAACCGGCGCAGGCCGGCCGATCATTTGATAGGGTTCGCAATCGGCATCGGCCGCCGCCGAGCGATACAGCCCGCCGGGCAGACCGTTGCCGACGGCCCTAAGGTTAGCAGAATCGCCCGCCGTTCACAACGGCTTCGGTGGCATACGGGGAGGGATGAATAGGCGAGGGCCCTTCCACCGACGGTGGAAGGGCCCTCGCGATTGATCAGGCCTGTGAACAGACCGTCACTACACGGTCGGGTTAGCGCGGCGCAGGCGCGACAGCACCCACACGGCCATCACGAACACGACGACAGCCACAGCCCAGGCGTTCCAGGCGATGGCCGGCGTGCCCGCGGCAAAGCCCAGCACCCACGGGGATACGAAGAGCCAAACCGCGATCGCCGCGTTGAACCACTCCGAAATAACCAACGCCGGGCTGTACAGCGCCCACAGGGTGATGAAGAAGATCACCGCGCCGACAACCCAGAAGTTCCAGGCGACTGATGCCGCCACTATGCCGAATACCCACGGCGAAATAAACAACCACGCGCCGGCAAGCACATTGACCCAGTCTTGCCATCGATTCCACGTTCTCACCATACAACACCTCCCAACTCAAGCGTGGTGTCGCCTCGGCGACACCATTACTACTGCAAATACCGTACCGTCGCCGAGACCTCATGGGATGGTTCGCCGACAGAGTGACAGTCTAGTGAAGGCGGACTCCCCAGAGATCGTCATGCCCGCGCAAGCGGGCATCCAGGAAATCCGCCGATGGCTGCCTGGACCCCCGCGAAAGCGGGGGTGACGTTGGCATCAAACTGTGACTCTGTCTATCCGCCCTCCTGAACCATGCCCCATGGGCAGGCACCTGGCATGCTAA
>JAJZQK010000503.1 GCA_021847625.1 Chloroflexota bacterium | reverse complement strand
CGGGAGTCCATTTGGATGAACACAGTCGCAGTGCGCGCCAATTCCGTTGAGGAATCTAGCTGCGGACCCACACCGGCAGCTTCTCAAACAACTCCCTGGAGGTTGAGAAGGTCCAGCCCTCGACGACCAATCCCCGCTCCGGAAAAAAATTGGGGTCTTCCGGCATAAATGGGGGTGATCGCGCCGATATGAGCTGCCGTTTCTCGTCATAGCACAACATGTGCGGGCTCCCACGGCCGCGCCCTGATCCGTACCCGTTTCCCCGGTCGCCTCGAGGGGCCCGGCAAATAGGCCCGCACACACCGCATCCTCGTGACGCGCACGGGTGGTCCCCAGGTTGGGAGCGGCAAAGTCGACCAAGCCAAGGAGACCAGGCCCGTGCGCGCCAGGACTGCATTCAAGCGCCTGATGGACCTGCCTGGGGTCACCGTCTCCGACGTGGACTTCCAGCGCACCCGGGTGGTGGTCACAGTGCGGTTGAGCGCGCGGAGGCTTCGTTTCCCGAAGTACGGCTTCGCCACGAGGACCCGCTACGACTCCCGCCCGGTATCCCCGGTCTTCCATCTTGCGAACCACGCCTCATCGACAGGCAACACTCCATCTGAACAAGCAGCGCTCGGCAGGAGCCTCCATACAAGGCCAACTCGGGACAACAGGCGCGAAACTGCTGGTCACGGGCTCGTTCGTCGTACCCGATTGGGATCCAACGGCGCCGAAGCGACGCCCAAAGGGCGGTGCGGCCAGCGACCTCCAACCATCCGGCTGATCAACGCATGCGTCTCGGGCATCCTGTCTTCGTGCCGGCTTACGATCCGACGATCCAGCGAGGAGCCGCGGAGCACTACAGATGCCGCCGACCGGCTTACTCTCCGCAGGCAGCTGAACCGAGCCGAGCGCGTGCTTAACCGATACGACGCCTAGTTAGCTGGCGCGACCCGTATGCGTCTTGCTAGGCAACCATCCCGGACGACCCTCACGGCGGTGGTGACATCGCCAGCGACTCAGGCGCATCGAAGTCGTGTGGGCCGTAGAAGCCGAACTTTTGAAGGTACGGCAGCGGGCGTTCAGGTAGCTGTTCTAACTCGCCCATAGCCCGTCGAATCCAACTCACCCCGGCCCGGTCGACAAAGGCGACCTCGGCACTCAGTCGTCCGCCAAGCGGAGCCTGCCAGCCCCGGCCCCGAACCCAGGCCCGCCATGTTCCCGGCGGGAGCACGCTGAGGGCAGTTGCAGCCATCTGGGTGGCATAGACGTCACCGGGTTGCGCCTCGCGTCCCTGCTTCAACCGCTCTTCGTTCTGTTGCAGCCGGTCCCGCTGGAACTTGATGAAGTCCTCCAGGCGTCTCGGACCGGCGCCCTGCACGTGCGCCAGTCCGACCACGACCTCGTAGATCGGCTCAGCTGAGGTGTTGCTGATGTACATCGGCGTCTGCCAGTTGTAGACGCTCTTCAACTCGTCGGACGCGTCATCGCCGACTCCCCACCCTTCGTTGTGATGCTCTTCGGGAGGTCCCGTCCACGCCGCAACCAGTCTGGCATGAGCGTGATGCCGCTCATCCCGGTCCTCTTGGGCTTTCTCCCGGTCATGCTGCTCCTGAACCAGGCGGCTCTGGCGTTCGCGGTAGACCTGGACGAGCGCTACAACCACGGCCGCCACCATGCCAATGCTGGCCACCCACGTGGCGATGTCCCCCCACTGGATCCGGCCGGTTGATGCGAGCATGGGGCGATCCTTTTCGGGAGAGGGCTCAGTGCTGGCGGATGGGTACGAGCCTATCGGGCGGTGGTACGTCCGAGGTCGGCACGAGTACTTCCGTCGACGCCACCCGATCATTCTTCTTCCTGTTCGGTCCCCATTGGTGCCCTTGGCGAACAGCGGACGGTTCAGTTGACTTGCTCGGCAACCCGCGAGCTAGGTCTGCTCTCGACCGGTACGGGACCGCGTGCGCGGAGCAGAGAGCATCCACGAACCGTCCACCGACCGCCGCCACCTTGTCCTGTACCACCACTCGCGCGTACGCCTTACGGGACTCGTCGGCCACTGGCTAGACGAGACTGTTGGCCATGCAGTAGCCGATCGCGGAATCGAGCGGAGCCCAGGTGTGGTGCCCGCCATTGGACCCCCGCCGCATTCGCGACCACCACCGCACGCCTGGACCAGGTAGCTGGCAACAGACTCGGACTTGTCAACCTCATCCCCTACGCCAACCCGCTCAACACCCGGCCGATGACTTCAATCAGGCCACGCTCGGTCGCATCAATCGCGGGTCGAAGCGGTCGGTGGACCCCAATGTCCGTGACCCGGCCAGTCCATACGGCGTCGAGCTCGCTAGGGGAGAGCATCTGCAAAGCCAGCTGACGAAGCGCGACGTCCGGCGATCCATCATCTAGGTCGGTCCACGATACGAAGATGCCAGCATCGCGTTGCCGTATGGCTTTCATATGGACTCGGCCTACGAATGCGGCGCACAGTCGGTAACGCTGATATAGAACATCGGAAAGGTGCGGTCTAACGAGGCTGACACGTAGTTGGAGTTCGTCCATCTTGGAGGCATGCGCGGCTTGCGAAATCTGCCCCCTTGCGGCGCTGAGGTCAGCCCGTGTTGATACTTCTTCGTACTCGCGGTCGACGAGTATGTCGTAGAGAAACTCGATACCGCTCAGCAGCCTTCGCTGCTCGACAACCGACGTCCACAGTTCATTGACGGCTCGGACCTTCTCTTGATGGACAACGCTACTCGTCAAGAGGCGCCTTACATCACCCGAGTTCGCTCTAATGCTGGCAGCACCGCGCCGAATAAGGATGTCTCCGGCACGAAACAGTGGTGGCCTGTCATTCGCGATCTGGCCATCGAGTGCGGCGAGGATAGGCTGGGTAGAGCGGCGGCGTAGATGCACGATGCCGTATCGCTTCGGCGTGGTCTCGCCGTCATCAGTAAGCAGGTGCTCCGCCGCCAAGACCGAGAAGTCGCCGTCGATGTACTTCTCGATCGCTCTGCGGATCAAGGTCGTGTCGATAGTTTCATTAGTGGCGAGCCCGCTGCGCGTGTAGTCGCTGGCGACGCCAATCACGATCGTCCCGCCGGTAGGAAGGTTGCAGAATGCGAGTGCATCCTTGGCAAGGTTCACGCGGCTGGATGTGTCCGTGAGGTCACCTAAGGTCCTCTTGAAGTCCCACTCGTCGCCTTCCCCCCGCACGGACAGGAGTTGTTCCAGTGTTTGCCGCGAGACGTTGTCGTGAGAGCCGGCAGATGGCTCTCCTCGGCGGGGATCAGCGTTCAACATCGGACTGCCTACCTCGGCGTTGGAGCAGGTTCGGCTGAACAGTGGGCTCCTGCTCGTCTTGTCCGGACGCCTGGTCTGACTCTGGATTCTCCAACTTCTTGTTGGGCAGAATCGTCGCCGCCCGCCCTATAGCGGCCACGACCTCTGCCTCCCACATTGCGGACTCTGCCTGGCGAAGTGCTCGTCCAAGGGTTGCTCGTATACCCGTCCACGAAATTCCGAGGAACCCACCGGCGGATACGAGGACCGCGGCTACCCGGGACGTTCCGGCCGGCGCATAGGTGACTGACGCCCAGACGGCGGCCGTGATACCGGCAAATGCCAAGATGATTGCCAGCGACCACTTCCATAGGTAGTGGAACGTGAGCCGTCGGGCCTTGGTGAGTAACTGCGAAGCCGCACCGACATACGCGGTGGCATCCAGCAGGTGCTCCTCTGACTGTTC
>JAJZQK010000502.1 GCA_021847625.1 Chloroflexota bacterium | reverse complement strand
GGAGGCCGTGGCACAGTCGCCGGCCGATTGGACGCTTCGCCTCGGCTTCGCCTACGCCATCGCTGGCGCTTGTTTGCACCCCGGCACGGAGGAACAGCCGGTTCACATCCGCTGAACTCCCGCGGAACGGCAGTTCGGGCCGACGACTGTTGGTGTTATAATTGCCGTCGTCAGACACCTGTCTATATGAGGCCGTTGCGTAATGTCCCTAGCGAAAGAAACGATCGAGCGTCTGCGCCACATCGTTGGGAAAGACGATCTTCTTACCAGCCAAGCTTCCCTGCTGTGTTACTCCTATGACGCTACGTCCATTCGCCACAACCCGGAGGCCGTGGCCTTGGTGGAGAACGCCCGTGAGGTGTCGCAGATCCTGGCGCTAGCAAACCAGGAGAAGATACCGGTCGTTCCCCGGGGTGGCGGAACGGGGCTCTCGGGCGGTTCGGTGCCCGCCGTGGGCGGCATCGTCCTGGACCTGCAGCGTATGAACCGCATCGTCGAGATCGACGCGGCGAACTTGTGCGCCGTCGTGGAGCCGGGCGTGGTGACGGCCGACCTCCAGGCCGAGGTCGAGCGGCGCGGGCTCTTCTTCCCTCCCGATCCTTCCAGCCTTAAGAGCTCGACGATTGGCGGCAATGTAGCCGAGAACGCCGGTGGCGCCCGGGGCGTGAAGTACGGCGTGACCCGCGATTACGTCCTCGGCCTTGAGGTCGTCCTGGCCGATGGGCGCGTGCTCACGACTGGCGGTAAGCAAATCAAGAACGTCACCGGCTACGACCTCACGAGGCTCTTCGTGGGCTCCGAGGGGACGCTTGGCGTCGTCACCAAGGCCATCCTGAGGCTGCTGCCGCTGCCGAAGTATCAGCGGTCGCTGATGGCCGTCTTCCCCGAGATCGAGAACGCGGGGACGGCCGTTGCCCAGATCATCGCCAAGGGCATCGTGCCGACCACGATGGAGATAATGGACAATACGACGATTCGCTGCGTGGAAGAATATTTGTCTCTCGGTCTCCCGGTCAAAGCCGACGCTATCTTGCTCATCGAGGTGGATGGTGAGCCGGAGACCGTCGACAAGCAGATGCCCGTTATCGCCGCGCTGGCGCGGGAGAATGGGGCGAGCGAGGTGGAGTTGGCGAGAGATCAGCAGGAGGCCGATTCGCTCTGGCGGGCCCGCCGCGCCGTGTCCCCGGCGCTTGGTCGCAGACGGCCGAGCAAGGTGGGCGAGGACATCTCTGTGCCGCGCAGCGCCGTGCCGGCGATGATCAGGAAGATCCAGGCCATCGCCCAGAAGCACGACCTGGTGATCGCGATCTTCGGGCACGCGGGCGACGGCAACCTGCACCCCAACATCCTCTGCGACCGCCGTGACGAGGCCGAGATGCGCCGGGTGCACGCGGCGGCCGGCGATATCTTCGCCGCCGCCTTGGAGTTGGGAGGAACACTCTCCGGCGAACACGGCATCGGCCTTGGCAAGCAAGAGTACCTGCAGGCGGACCTGGGCGAGGTCGGGGTCTCGGTGATGCGAGCGATCAAGCTGGCCATCGACCCGAACAACATCCTCAACCCGACCAAGGTCTTCCCCGAGGATCCGGACCGATGAACGATCCGTTCGAGGGCGTGCGGGAAGACCTTCAACGCTGCAACAAGTGCGGCACCTGCGCCTCCGTCTGCCCGACCTACGGAGCCCTGCGACGGGAGACCACCTCGGCCCGAGGGAGGGTCAGCCTGATCGAGGGCTTCTTGGCGGGCGAGCTGGCCGCGGATGACGAGCTGCACGAACTCCTCTATACCTGCCTATCATGTCATTCATGCGTGCCCGCCTGCCCGAACGGGGTGAGGGTCGATAGACTGGTGCTGGCGGCGCGAGCCAAGCTTGCCGAGGCCGACGGGCGCTCACCATGGCGCCAACTAATCTTCAAGGACCTGTTGCCGCACCCCGAGCGTCTGAGCGCGGCGCTGTGGCCCGCGCGAGGCTATCAGGCGCTCGGCTTGCGCACGTTGGTAGAGCGCGTTGGCCTGGACCGCCATCTACCCGGTCGCCTCGGCATCTACAGCCAGATGGCCCCCTCGGTGCCGTTTCGCCCCGCCTCACGCGTGCTGCCGACGGTCTCGACGGCCCTCGGCCCGGCGCGAGGGAGAGTGGGCTACTTCCTGGGCTGCGCCCAGAACTTCGTCTTTCCTGCTGCAGCCAAGGCGACGGTGGCCCTTCTGAACCTGGCCGGCTTCGACGTCGTGACGCCGCCGAAGACCGTCTGCTGCGGCATGCCGGCCCTGGCCTACGGCGAGAGGGCCGTTGCCCGCGAGGCGGCCCGCTGGAACGTGAATCTGTTCCTATCAGAGGGCGTGGAGACGCTGGTGACCGACTGCGCGAGTTGCGGGTCCTTCCTCAAGGAATATGGCGAGCTACTCACCGACGACCCGGAGTGGGCGGCGAAGGCCGCGGACTTGTCGTCGCGTACGCGAGATATCGGCGAGTTCTTGGCGGCCAACCCCCCGCTCACCGCGGCCTCGGAGGCGGTTCCTCTGCGCGTGACCTATCACGATCCCTGCCACCTGGCGCATGCACAAGGGGTGAAGCGGCAACCGCGTGACCTTCTGCGCGGCATCCCGGGGTTGGAGCTGGTCGAGATGCGCACGCCAGGGGCCTGCTGCGGCAGTGCCGGCAGCTATGGGCTGATGCACCCCGACGTTTCCACCATGATACTCGACAAGCGGATTGGTGAGGCGATAGAGACGGAAGCGCGGGTGATTGCGACCGCCTGCCCGGCCTGCCGGATTCAGCTCGAGTTCGGCGTCCGGCGTGCGGGCCACGATGCCAGGGTCCGCCACGTCTCCGAGCTGCTTGCCGCCGCTTACGGGGTTCAGAACTCCTTGGCGTAGAGCGTGAGCCCGTCCCCAGAGTCCTCTTCCTCTCCTGCGTACTTGGCGGCTGCCAGTTCGGCGGCGAGGCCGTCGTCGGGAGGGATCAGCACGTCGACCCGCTCCGCCCCGACGGAAGCGGCTTGGGCTCGCAGTTGGCTAGCCAACCGGCGGATACCCTGTCCCGCGCCGTACAGTCCGGCGATCCAGAAGGTATTCGGCGGTCCTTCGGGGAGGACGACTGCCGCCACCGCCGGTCCTCCCTGCTCCCGCACGACGAAAACCCGTCCTTCCGATACGTGTGCTGCTAAACGGGCTTTGGTCAGTTCCCGGCAACGCCAGCCGAGGCAGTAGTTGCCCGCGGCCAGCCTGAAGTAGGCGCTGCCGGTCACCGTTTGCCAGAGTCTCTCGATCTCCCCTAGCACGGCCGTTTCGGGTGCCTGGCCGGCGCCGAGTTCGGCGGGTACCGAGAAGTAGGAGAACGTGGTCACGGGCTGGAAGCCGAGGTGGCCCATCATGCGCTCGATAGGGGTGTTGCCCACGGCGGTGAAGAACCGCACGACATGTGCTCCGTGGTCCACCGCGAAACGGATAGTCTCCTTCGTCAGCGTCGTGCCCACACCCTTCTGCCTGAAGGCAGGGTCCACCCGCAGCCCCTGCAACCAGGCCTCGCCCTCGCCGACGAACGTGACGTGCTCGACTCCTATGGGCAGCCCGTCGGCCACGGCCACGAAGAGTTGGCCCTTGGGGTCGACGAACCACTGGTCCCACACCTGCTCGAGGTAGTCTCCCCAGCTGAATGTGTTGACGCTGAAGGCGAGGACCGGTCCGCGGTCCTCCGGTCGGGCGGGGCGTACCACAATTTGTGGCTGTTC
>JAJZQK010000501.1 GCA_021847625.1 Chloroflexota bacterium | reverse complement strand
ATCGTGCTCGCTGGCCAATGGCCCTTGGCGGGCTGACGAGCCCCTACATCGTCCTTCATGCTTCCCGGAAATCTGACGGACACCCGGCGACCGATCGTAAGGTCAGCCTGGTGGCCACCCCAAGCGTCGGCCGCCTACGAGGTGGAAGTGGAGATGCCCAACGGACTGTCCGGCCGCCCGCCCCACGTTCGTGACCAGGCGATAGCCATCCTCGGCGATGCCCTCCTGCTGCGCTATCCGGCTGGCCACCTCGCAGATCCGCACCAAGAGCGGCCCGTGCTCGGCCTTGAGCTCGGCCGCGGAAGCGATGTGCTCGTTCGGAATGATGAGGACGTGAACCGGCGCCTGGGGCCGAATATCGCGGAACGCGGTCACCAGTTCGTCCTGATAGACTATCGTCGCCTCGCGCTTCCCCTGGGCGACCTCGCAAAAGATGCAGGCCACTTCGCCACCTCTCACTCTCACTACACTACTATCTGCCCCACCAGACCATCGTCCTCTTCGGCCAGCAGGCGGGTCGGCAACAGGCGATTGGTCAGGTCCCCCTGGCCATCGGCGTAGACGCGGACGTAGTTGTCGGTTAGCCCCGTCCACCGGCGGGCCTGGTCCCCATTCCCCGACCGCTCCTCGAAGAGGACCGGCAGCACGTCGCCCCGCAGGGCGGCCCGGAAGCGGGCGGCGGCTGCCGCGGCCAACGCCAGCATCTCTTCGCTCCGCGCCTTGGTCACCGTCGCCCGCACCTGTCCCGGCAGGCGCGCGGCGGGGGTGCCCGGACGCGAGGAATAGCGGAACACGTGCGTCCCGGCGAACCCCATCCCCCGCACGAACTCGCGTGTCTCCGCGTACTCCTGCTCGCTCTCGCCGGGGAACCCCACCATCAGGTCGGTCGTAATCGCCACACCGGGGACGGCCCGGCGCACCTCGGCGACGAGGCGGGCGTAGTCGGCCGTCCTATAGCGGCGGCCCATGCGGTGCAGCACCCCGTCGCTGCCGCTCTGCAAGGGCAGATGGAAGTGCCGGCAGAGCCGGCCGGGGTGCTCTCGCCACAGCGCCAGCAGCTCCGGCGTCAGGTCCTCCGGTTCCAGCGACGACAGGCGCACACGTTCGAGGGCAGTCTCCACCAGTATCGCTCGCAGCAGGTCGGCCAACCGCGGTGGCGAGGCCAGGCCATCCTCCCCCGGCGCCAACGGACCGGTCGCAAAGTCACGGCCGTAGGCACCCACGTGCACGCCCGTAAGGACGACCTCGTGGAAGCCCTCGGCCTCCCGCGCCTGGGCGGCGGCGATGACGCTCGCCAGCGGCACGCTGCGCTGCCTACCGCGGGCATGGGGGACGATGCAATAGGTGCAGAAGTTGTCGCAACCGTCCTGAACTTTGAGGAAGGCCCTGGTGCGCGACTTGGGTGGTGCGCCAAAGGCGGGAGGGGCGTCGGTAGGACAGACGCCGAGGACCACGTCCACCAGCCTGTCCTTGTCCCGATTGCCCACGACCACGTCCACCCCTAGCTCGGCGACGGTGTCGGGAGCGATTTCGGCGTAGCAGCCCGTGGCCACCACCAGCGCCCGTTCGTTAAGACGGCGGGCCTGGCGAACGAGCTGGCGGGACTTGCGGTCGGCGACGTGGGTCACGGTACAGGTGTTGATCACGAAGACGTCGGCCGGACGGCCGAACTCGACGCGCCGGAAACCTGCTCGGGCCAGGCCGGCCGCCATGGCGTCCGTCTCGGCTTGGTTTACCTTGCAGCCCAGGGTGGCGAAGGCTACCGTCGGGCCGGTCTCACTACGCGGACGTTCCACGACCTAGGCCAACCCCGCCTTGTCCCTATCCCCCTGCACCAACCGCCTCAGCTGCCGAATCTGCCGTTCGATCTTCTGCTGACGACGGCTGAAGGTGAATATGTAGGCGAAAATCGCAAAGAGAATAATCGCGTAGGCCGCGAAGACGTATTCTAGATTCACAGGCGCACCTCACAATAGGTGGACGAAGGACAGTGCGGCCGATAAACTGACCCCGGCTCTCTGTCATGCCGGGGAAGAAGGGACTCCGTGGGGGCGGCACTCCGTGGCCGCCCGGGCCGGCAGAGACGCCGGCCCCTACGACCTATCGCCACAGGGCCACTATTGCCTGCTGCCGGCGCCTACGATCTCTTCCCCGCTAAGGACAGAACCCCCTCCGCCACCTAGATTTACGTCAAGTCTGCCCGATAGGACAGGTCCGCTTCGAGCTCGGCCAGCTCGTCCTCGCTGCGCTGCAGCCGCACCCTCTGCAGCAGCAGGTAGGCGTACAGCAAGGTGAAGGCGATCAGCGACACGACCAGCGCCACCACCATCTCCGGGGATAGCTGTAGCTCGCCGCCCTCCACGATCACCGGATGGATGGTCCGCCACCAGCGGATCGACATGAAGACGATGGGCACGTCGACGAAGCCCGCGATGCCGAACACGGCGGCAATGGCCGCGCGCCGGGCCGGCTCCTCGATCGCCCCCCGCAGCATCAGGTAGGCCACGTAGATGAGCCACAGCACGAGCGTCGTCGTCAGACGCGGGTCCCAGGTCCACCACGTTCCCCAGGCCGGCTTGGCCCAGAGCGGGCCGGTCACCAGCACCAGCGTGCAGAAGACGACCCCAACCTCCGCCGAGGCGGCGGCGACGTTGTCCAACTGCCGGTCCCGTCTGACCAGGTAGGCCACGCTCGCCACAAAGACGACGAAGAAGGCGAGGAAGGCGGCCGCGGCCGAGGCGACGTGGAAGTAGAAGATCCGCTGCACGTCGCCCATCGTGGCTTCCCGCGGGGCATAGACGAGCGCCGCGTATAACCCGGCCAGGAGGGCCACGAACGCCAGCGCGCCCAATACCCTGGACAGAAGCACGTACCTATCTTCCCTGTCTACGCCCCTCGTTGCGCCCACTCCCTGCCTCCCGCGAGACGCGAGAACTCCGCGCGCAGGTCCGCGCCCGTGAGGTTCCCCTTGGGACCGTCTCGAAGCAACTTGCCTTCGTTTAGTATAGCCACCCTCGTCGCCAGGGCCAACCCCCGCTCGAAGTGGTGCGTCGTCATGATCACCGTGCGCGAGCCCCCTTCCAGCCCCCCGATCAGGTCGTGCAGCATCCCCGCCGCCCTCTCGTCCAGCCCGGTGTTGGGCTCGTCCAGCAAGAGAATGGAGGGGTCGTGCAGCACCGCCCGTGCGATTGACAGTCGCTGCTGCATGCCCCGGGAAAAGGTCCGCACCCGGTCGTTGGCGCGTTCGGCCAGGCCCACCTGCGCCAGCAAGTACTCTATCCGCCGCGTGAGGTCCGCCACGCCGAACATCCGCCCGTAGAAGCGCAGGTTCTCCACCGCCGTTAGATCCTCGTAGAGGAAGGTCTGGTGGGAGATCACGCCGATGCGGCGGCGAACCTCGTTCGGGTCGTCGCGCAGGTCGAAGCCGTCCAGGATGATCTGGCCCGCGGCGGGCCGGCTGAGGCCGGCGAGGATGCGCAGCAGGGTCGTCTTGCCGGCGCCGTTGGGCCCGAAGAGCACCAAGAAATCCCCCCGGGGCACGGTCAGGTCAACCCCCCGCAGGGCCCGCAAGTGGCCGAAGGCCTTCGTCACGCCGCGGGCCCAGACCACGGCCTCGGTCTTCTGCTCGTTCTGGGCCCGCATCGCCGCTACCACTCCTCTACCGCCTCCCCGTTCGCGAACTCGATTCCAACAGTCGCTTCTTGCACTCCGCCCGGCGCCGACGGTACTCTT
>JAJZQK010000500.1 GCA_021847625.1 Chloroflexota bacterium | reverse complement strand
AGCAGGAAGCGGTCGAGCTGGGCCTCGGGCAGGGGGAAGGTGCCCTCCAGCTCGATCGGGTTTTGGGTCGCCAGGACGAGGAACGGCCGCGGCAGGGGTCTCGTCTCGCCATCGACCGTCGCCTGCCGCTCTTCCATAGATTCGAGGAGGGCGGATTGGGTGCGCGGCGTGGCCCGGTTGATCTCGTCGGCGAGGACCACCTGGGCGAAGACCGGGCCGGGACGGAACTCGAACTGCTGCTCCCTCTGGTTGAAGAAGGAGAGGCCCGTCACGTCGGACGGCAGGAGGTCGGGCGTGAACTGGATGCGCCGGAAGGAGCAGCCCAGCGTCCGGGCCACCGACTTGGCGAGCATCGTCTTGCCAATGCCCGGCACGTCTTCGAGGAGGACATGGCCCTCGCAGAGGAGGGCGACGAGGACCAGGTCTATCGTCTCCCCCTTGCCCACGATCACCTGCTCCACGTTGGCCCGCGCTCGCTTTGCCAGGGCTCTCACCAGAGTCACGTCCACAGAGCCATCTTCTCTCACGCCGTTTCTTCCTCGCCCATACTCACCAAGATTCATAAGACTGCTGCGCATTATAGCAGTCCCCAGGGCCTGGTCAACGCGTCCTACGACTGACTGGAATTGCACCATAAGAGCATCGGCTTGAGCTTCGGGACGGCTGCCTGGTAGCCGTCATTCCCGCGACAGCGGGAATCCGGCCGTCGCACCAGGAGCCTGGATTCCCGCTTGCGCGGGAATGACGAGGGGGCGCCCCTATGCTACAAAGGACCCCTTCCCACCGGCGGTGTGAAGAGGCTTCCTTATGGTGCAAGTCCAGCACCGGTCGGGCCGCCTGTGCTATACTGGGTAAGCTTTGCACTCCTTCGGAGGTGACGCTTGCCCTTCCGTGACCTACGCGAGTATATGGCCTTCCTCGGCGAACGCGGCGAGCTGAAGCGGATAGAGACCCAGGTTAGCCGCGAGCTGGAAATAACGGAGATCGCCGACCGGGTCGTCAAACAGGGCGGCCCGGCGCTCCTTTTTGACAACGTCCGCGACTACTCCGTGCCCGTCTTCATCAACATGTTCGGCACGGAGGCGCGCACGGCGGCGGCGCTGGGCGTCGGCCAACTGGACGACCTGGGTCGGCGCATTGAGAAGTACCTGGGCCTGGCCCAGGGGCCGCTGCCCTCCTCGATGTTCGACAAGCTGAAGACGCTCGGCCAGCTGGCGGAGTTCGCCTCCTACGCCCCCCGCGTAATCGAGTCGCCCCCCTGCCAGGAGGTGGTGCTCGACCCGCCGACGCTGGCCCCCTTTCCGGTGCTCAAGTGCTGGCCGCGGGACGGCGGTCCCTTCATCACGCTGCCGCTCGTCATTACCCGCGACCCGGCGACCGGCCAGCGCAACGTGGGCATGTACCGCCTGCAGGTGTACGACGACCGCACCACGGGGATGCACTGGCACCTCCACAAGGGAGGGGCCCAGCACTACCGGGCGAGCGAAGCGGAGGCCAAACGGCTGGAGGTGGCAGTCGCCATCGGCACCGACCCGGCCACGACCTACGCCGCCTCCGCCCCCCTGCCGTCGGGGATCGACGAGCTGTTCTTCGCCGGCTTCCTGCGCCGGGAACGGGTCGAGCTGGCCCGCTGCCTCACGGTGGATCTGGAGGTCCCCGCCCACAGCGAGATCGTCCTCGAAGGTTACGTCGACCCGCGGGAGCGCCGCGTCGAAGGGCCGTTCGGCGACCACACCGGCTTCTACTCGGCCGCCGACGAGTACCCGGTCTTCCACATCACGCGGGTGACGCACCGCCGCGACCCGATCTACGCGGCGACGATCGTCGGCCGGCCGGTCATGGAGGACTACTACCTCGGCAAGGCCACGGAGCGGATGTTCCTGCCGCTGATCAAGTTTATGCTGCCGGAGGTCGTCGACGTCTCCATGCCCCCGGAAGGGGTCTTCCACAACCTGGTCGTCGTCTCCATTCGCAAGCAATACCCGGGGCACGCCCGGAAGGTCGTCTACGGGCTCTGGGGGCTCATGCTGATGGCGCTGACGAAGAACATCGTCGTCGTGGACGAGGACGTCGACGTGCAGAACTGGTCGGAGATGGCCTGGCGGGTGCTCAACAACGTGGAACCCCGCCGCGACCTGGTGCTGGCCGACGGGCCGCTCGACGCCCTCGACCACGCCGCGCCGCTCGCCCACTATGGGGGGAAGCTGGGGATCGACGCCACGCGCAAGGGGGCGAGCGAGGGGCACGACCGGGAATGGCCCGCCGACATCGTCATGGACCCCGAGATCGTGAGGCTCGTGGACAGGAAATGGAAAGAGCTGGGATTCTGAACCGCGTCGGCGTCTACCTCGAGGCCGTCAAATTCGAACACACGATCTTCGCCCTGCCCTTCGCCTACCTGGGGGTGGCGTTGGCCGCGGGCGGGCTGCCCAGGTTGGACCAGTTCGTCTGGGTTACCGTGGCCATGGCTAGCGCCCGCACGCTCGCCATGGCGGCGAACAGGCTTATCGATTGGCACCTCGATGCCATCAACCCACGCACGGCCCGCCGGGCCCTGCCGCTGGGGCAGATGGACGGCAGGGAGATGCTCGTCCTCTGCCTGGTCTCTCTGGCCGTCTTCGTTCTGGCCGCCTGGCAGCTGAACTTGCTTTGCCTGTTGCTCCTGCCGGGGGCGGTGGTCGTGCTGGTGGGTTATCCCTACACCAAGCGTTTCACCTGGCTATCGCACTGGATCCTGGGCATCGCCGATGGCCTGGCGCCCGTGGGCGGGTGGATCGCCATCACGGCGACCATGGCCTGGCCGCCGATAGTGCTGGGCCTGGCGGTGACCACCTGGATCGCCGGCTTCGACTTGATCTATGCCTGCCAGGACGTGGAGTTCGACCGCGCCCACAAGCTTCACTCGGTCCCGGCCCGCTTCGGCGTGGCCGCGGCCCTGCGCCTCTCCAGCCTCAACCACGTGTTGACCGTGGTGCTCCTGGGTCTAGTGGGCTACGAGTTGACCCTGGCCTGGCCGTTCTGGCTAGGACTCGCCGCCTCGGGCGCGCTGCTGGCCTACGAGCACAGCATCGTCCATCCCGACGACCTGTCGCGGCTGGACCTGGCCTTCTTCAACATAAACGGCTACATCGCCGTCATCATGTTCGTGGCGACCTTCGCGTCCCTCTACGTCTAGGGGTAGATCCGCCGTCCCCCTCAAGCGGCCTACCAAGCCCACTTCTCCCCTCCAAGGAGGCTCTCGATCTCCCTCGCCCCTCTCAGGCGAGGGAAATGACGACGGGGCGGCAGGGGACAAGCCCCTGCCCTACGGGCTGCAACGGCGATTCACCTAGGACACGTAGGGCAGGCGACGCGGCACCGGTGGACGTGGCCAGCGGCAACGGCGCCTGTCCTCGGACGTGTAGGGCAGGCCTGGTGCCGTTTGCCCCCGCAGGCTATCCAGTCCGCCTGTCCCCGGACGTGTAGGGCAGGCCCTTGTGGCCTGCCGCCCGGCCGGCGTCGAGCCGGCCCACCGCGCGACCGCCTTGCACCCAAATTGGCGGGAGAATCCCTCATAGCCTACGGCCACCAACGCCTGGTGAAAACGGCCTCGGCGGCGGCTTACCTACTATCGTATGGGCCGGCGGCTCTGCCGGCCCCGGGGCGGACGGCCTCTGTCCGCCCCTACGATTGTCTGTCATACCGTTTACCCCCTTTTCAGGGAAATAGACCGAAAGAGGGCTTGGCCGGGGGCAATGGGCGT
>JAJZQK010000499.1 GCA_021847625.1 Chloroflexota bacterium | reverse complement strand
TGCAGGCCTCGCCGACGTCGAGCGGGCTGTTGGGGTGCACGCTGGGCGCCGACGGTTCGGGGGCCGAGCTCCTGATGATGCCGGCCGGGGGCAGTCGCCGGCCGGCGAGCCCGGAGACGCTGGACAACCATCTCCACTCCCTGAAGATGAACGGGAGCGAGGTCTACCGCTTCGCGGTGGACGCGATGGCCAAGGCCACCAAGGCCGTCGTCGCCGAGACGGGCGTCCCCCTCGAGGAGGTGGAGCTGGTCATCCCCCACCAGGCCAACATCCGCATACTGCAGGCGGCCGCCAGGTCGCTGAAGCTGCCCTCGGAGAAGATCTTCGCCAACCTCGCCAGCTACGGCAATACGTCGTCCGCCTCCATCCCCATCGCCCTCTGCGAGGCCATCGAGCAGGGGCTCGTGCACACGAGCGACCATCTCCTGCTGGTCGGCTTCGGCGCCGGGCTGACCTGGGGCGCGGCGATGGTGCAGTGGGGGGTGCCGCCTTGCCCGGCCAAGTTGCCCATCTGGCGCTCGGCGCTGCACCAGGTGCACTCGCAGTTCGCGCCCGTGCGCTCGGCCTCCCACCGCCTCGGCCTGCGCCTGCGCACCCTCACCAGCCGCGTCGACACCAACGGCCACAGGGCGAGTGATGAGTGACAGTGCTCACGCGGTGGGAATCGGATTCACCGCGGAGGGCGCCGAGAACGCGGAGAGTAAATGGGTTGCTTCCCTATCCTCCGTGGTCTCCACGGTGAAGAGCGGCGCACCACGTCATCACTGTGAGTGATGGGTGTTAAGAGACAGCGCTCACGTGGTGGGCCGCCTTTCGTTCTGCAAACCGCGGAGAACGCATAAGGAATCCGGACGTTCTCCGCGGTGAGTAACGGTCCACCCGCTACTCGTCACTCTTCTTGCTAGGGAGGTCCCCTGCGCCGAAGCTGAAGGGGGATTCGGCGAATTGGGCCTCCGCCAGGGCCTCTTCCGCCGCTTCCGCCACGGCCTCGTTCTCGCTCTCGGTGAGGGTACGGAGCGCGGAGATAGCCTGTTCGCCGCCGATTGCCCCCAACGACTGGACGGCCGTCAGGCGTACCTCAAGGTCGGGGTCGAACAGCAGCCTTAGCAGGCGGGGCACCGCCCGGGGGTCCTCCAGCTCGCCGCAGGCCCTAGCCGCCTCGAACCGCATCTGCGGGTCCTCGCTCTCCATCTCGTGCAGGAGGTCGCCCAGCCAACGCGGGTCGCACGAGCGCCCCATCGCGAACACGGCGCTCGTGCGCATGCGGGGGTCTGGATGGGCGTAGGCCTCGGCAATCGCCTGCTTGGCCTCCTCGTCCTCGCTCAGGAAGCCGATGGCCTCCACGGCGCGGCGGCGGACCTCGAGCGGCCCGTCGCCATGGATGACGTCCAGCAGGGCCGCCCGTACCTCCTCCGCCAGGTCGGCAGGTATCTCCTCCATCTCCGCCTGGTACGTGAAGTGGCCCAGCGCCCCCGCCGCCGCCGCTCGCACCTCCTCCGCGGGGTCGTTCGCGAGCATGGCCAGCAGCGCGTAGGCCACCGAGAGGTCGTCGCTTTCCCACAGACCCTCGATCGCCATCCGGCGAGTGTCAGCGTCCTCATCGGAGAGGGCTACCTTGAACACGGCCGCGTAATCCAACTCGAAGTTGTCCTCCGCCAGCTCGGCGAGGCTGTCGACCAGCCAACGCCGTCGCTCCGTGGACAGGTCGGCCCACACCGAGCGGAGGCGGGCGACCTGACCATGGTCGAGGTCGGAGAGGCCCACCAGATTCGCCCGCCCGGGCCTCTCCTGCGTCCTGATCTCTTCTATTGCGCTGTCGAAGTCGTGTTCTTCGTTCACTGTCCCGCCGAGACGCTCATCGAGCGGAAGTATAGTGCCGGTAGTTTGACCGAGCCGCCGATCCACTCGGCCTTGTCGCCCACGGCCTGTAGTCTCTCCTTGAGAGCCTCGTAGACGTTACCGGCGACCATCGTGTCCTTCACCCTGCCGGCCAGCCGCCCATCTTCTATCTTGAAGCCGAGATGAACGTTGGCCGAGAAGTCCCCCGCCAGCAGGTTGCCGGCCCAGGCGCCCATTACCTGGTAGACGATGATCCCTTCCTTCACGTCGGCGATCATGTCGGCCAGGCTCATGTCGCCCTCCGCAAGCAGGGTGTTCGTCGTCGAGGGGCCGGGGAGGCTCTCCAGCGAGCGGAAGCCGTTGCCCGTGCTCTGGGTGCCGGCTTGCCCAGCCGCCTGCAGGTCGTAGTAGAAGTTGCGCACCGTGCCCTTCTCGATGAGGGCCGTCCGCCGGGAGGGCACGCCCTCGTCGTCGGTCGGGCCGCTACGCGGCGCGTAGTCGATGGTGCCGTCATCGTAGAGCGAGATGCGCTCGTCGAGGACCTGCTGGCCCAGGCGGTCGCGCAGGGGAGAGGCGCCCTGGAGCACGGTCTTCCCACTCAGGGCGATGATGAGCGGGCTGAGCAGCGTCTCCGCCACGGCCTTCGGCACGAAGATGACCGGCATCTCCTTCGTCCTCACCGTGGCCTCCGTGCGCGACTGCTCGAACTGGTCAATGACCTGCTTCACCAACCCGTCCTCGTCCAGGTCGGACCGGCAAGAGGCGGTGGCCTCCCAGATGTCCAGCATGCTGGTGTCGCGCACCAGGTTGCCGTGCAAAGAGAGCGCCAGCACCGTCTTCTGCTCGCCGACGCTTCCCCCGCGGGAGTTGAGCATCTCCGTCTTCGCCACGAATCGGCTCACGCCCGCGTTGCAGAGGATGTCGGGATTGTAGGCCTGCATGCGGTCGATCATCCGCTGGCCCATCCCCACCATTCCTTCCACGCTCAGGCCGTCGATGACGGAGTCATACACCTGCACCTCGCGCACCACCCCGGCGGTGGGGAACTCGAACTTCGCCTCGGCGCCGAACTCGGACACGGCCAGGGCGCGGTCGACGATCTCGCGCGCCGCTTCCGGCTTGGTCGAACTAGTGAAGCCGATCCGCCCGTTCTTTACGAGGCGCAGCGAGAGGCCGCTCGTCTTGCGCGTTTGCAGCAGCTTCAGGCGATTGGCCTCGAAGGACACCGGCGTGTCCTCCACGTCTATGGCGTAGACCTCGGCCTCATCGGCCTGTCCTTTGGCAGCTTGCAGCACTTCTTCGATGTCCATCAGCGTCCCCCCACTACGCAGCGTCTGATGCGGATTGGCGGACTTCCCAGGCCGACCGGCAGGGGCGATTGCTCCCCTTTGCCGCAGTTGCCGCCCCCGCCCCACGACAAGTCGTTGCCCACGGCGTCGATGTTGGCCAGCGTCGTGAAGACGTTGCCGGAGAGCAGCACCCCCCGCAGCGGCTCGGCCAGGCGACCGTTACGGATCATGAAGGCCTCTTCGGCCGAGAAGGTGAACATCTCCATGCTCGTCTCGCCGCCGTGGGTGTCCCTGCAATAGACGCCTTCCTTGACGTCGGCCAGCATGTCGGCAAACGGCACGGTGCCCGGCTTGATGAAGGTGTTGGTCATGCGCACGATGGGCCGAAAGCGGTAGCTGATGGCCCGGGCGTTGCCAGTGACCTGCTCACCCATCTTCGCCGCCGTCTCGCGTGAATGCAGACGGCCGACCAGGACGCCGTTCTTGATCAGGGGCGTGATCGAGGCCGGGACGCCCTCGTCGTCGTACTTATAAGACCCCCGCTGGCCGGGGACGCTGGCGCCGTCGGAAATGGTGAGGTAGTCCTCGCCGAAGCGCCGCCCGAGGACTAGGAT
>JAJZQK010000498.1 GCA_021847625.1 Chloroflexota bacterium | reverse complement strand
GGTAGCTTCCCGGGGCCGAAGACGACGAGCGCAATCACCAAGATCAAGATTATCTCGCCTGGGCCCATGTTTAAGAAGTTCACTCCGTACACCCCCTCGGGATATTGGCGGACTTTAGGAGCACTCTTTGGATGCTGGGTGTGCCCCACTCTCAGGGTTGACTCACTCGCTCAAGGGAGGCATCGCCTTGGGCGGCCCCACTATGATAACCGTCGGGGATTACCTATGTCAAGCTATCTGAAGGCCAGTGTGCGTACTCCCGCGCCATCTCTCGGCTCCCCCAAGGGGCTGCGCGGCCTGCAGCGCCCACCTCCGGCTTTCCGGCACTCACCCCGTCGGCACCCGAACCTCTCGGCGGACATCATACGGCGTCACCGGCCGGGTGTCAACCGGCTTGTGAGCGGATGGGCGGTTGGCTTGCGAGGACGGGGGACGGATTCGGAGACCGGACACTGGCCGGACATTCCGGCCCCACGGATCGCCCTTGCATCCCTACTTCCGCTAAGGTCGAGATACCCGTTCCCCTAGGAAGGCGCCGACGGAGACCAGGAGCAAGGATATGGCGAGTACTATCTCCAGTTCGCGCAGCGGCCATCTGGCGGGGGCCGTCGCCACGGCTTCCCCTCGGGATGCCGGGGGCTCGGCCGGCGTGGCTGCCGGCTGGGCAGGGCCCTCCGGCGCGCTTGCCTGATCCTGCGGCGCCCCCGCCCCCCCAATTCCCTTCTCGGCCGCGGGCGCCCCTGGCACGGCCGATGGTTCGCTCGCCGAGGGCGGAGCAAACGCCGGCGCTTGGGCGGCTGCCGCGGCGGCCGGCGCGGTGGGCGGGACTGGTGTGCCCAGGGGCTGTGGTGCTTGGGTTGTTGCCGGGTTGGCCTCCCCCGCGGATTGTGCCTTCAGGGGCTGGCCGCTACTTGCGTTGCTCTGCGCCTGTGAGGCTACCATTCGCTGGGGCCCAGGAACGGAGGCCGGGACAGCTGACGACGTAGTTTCCCCAAGCTGGCTGCCAATGCCCACCGTAAGGAGCAGACAGGCTGCTAACGTCACCGCGGCGCGGCGCAGATACAGCAATCCGGACGGCCGGATTGCTTGTGCCTGGTGAACCATCGCCGGCCGGATGGCGAAGGAGCGAGGCGCGGACATCGCCGGCAGTGCCCGCAGCCCCTGGACGACGACACGCAGCTGCGCTAGTTCATTCCGACAGGAGACGCAGGTCGCCAGATGGCGCTCCACGTCTTGCGTTTCCTGGGGCGTCGTCCGACCGTCAATATAGGGCGAGAGCAAGGGACGAATGCCCCCGCACGCGTTGTGGGTACTTCTCTTAAAGAATCTCATGGCGTTTCACCACCATGGAGTAGACGGAAACGGGGCGGCAATAGTTCCCTCTGGCGAAGGAGGAATTCGCGCATTCGCGCCCTGCCGCGGCTGATGCGCGACTTCACCGTGCCAAGCGAGCAGTCCATGATCTCAGCTATCTCTTCGTAGCTGAAGCCCTGGACGTCGGAGAGGACCACCGCTGCGCGCTGGTCGGCGGGGATGGCCAGCAGGCCATCGGCGATTACGCCCATCATCTCCTTCGACAGGGCGAAGTTCTCGGGGCTGATGCGCTCATCGCTGGCCAAGTCCAACTCATCGCCGGATTCCAGCAGGTCATCGAGGGAGTCCGCCCGCCGGTGCTTGCTGCGGAGTTGGTCGTAGCAGGTGTTCGTAGCGATGCGTAGGACCCAGCCGCGGAACGAGCCGCCTCGAAAACGGCCAATTGCCTGGTAAGCGGAGATGAAGGAATCTTGGGCGGCGTCGGCCGCCGCATCCCCGTCGCCCAGCATGCGATAGGCGAGGTTGTAGACCAGCCCTTGATAGCGTTCAACGAGGTGATTGAACGCTTCCAGTTGGCCATGTTGACTGGCGGCAATGAGGCTCTCTTCGTCCACTTAATCACCTACGCGGGTTGGGCAGCCCGTAGGGACTATAACTCAGTACCCTGCGCAAGTCAAGGCGTCCTCCGACCGTGCAGGCGTCAGCCCGGACGGCTCTCTTGACGGGCCTATGCACCCGCCGTTATTATTCTGTCGAGGGTTTGTGTCTACCTGCCGGCCTGCGCGGCTCACGCCGGCCTCCCGCCACTTCGGTTGGGGCTGGCGGGGCAAACAAGCGCAACGATGGCACAGATATTGAACTAGGAGGATGGGTATTGCGTTGCCGAGCCCCTCGCTGAGGGGCAGTAGCCGCGGAAGGGCGGTCCGTCTGCAACGACGGTTGTACTTCGGATGGGCAACTTTGGACCGGCCTTCCCATATCCCCGGCACACGCGATGTACGGAGAAAATACACGATGAAGATTGGAGTACTGACAGGCGGGGGCGACTGCCCCGGCCTCAACGCCGCGATAAGGGCGGTGGTGAGGAGGGCTCTCAGTTACGACTGGGAAGTGGCCGGCGCTTTGAACGGCTGGGCCGGCATGCTCGGAGAAGGGAACCTGCGCCCCCTCACGGCCGAATCGGTCTCGGGGATTCTGCCGCTCGGTGGGACTATGCTGGGCACATCGCGCACGAACCCGCGCAAGCGCGAGGAGGACATGGCGGCGGTCGTGAGGAACATGCGCCGGCACGAACTCGATGCGCTCGTCGCCATCGGGGGTGACGACACGCTAAGCGTGGCCGCGGCCCTCTACGACAGGGGTATGCCGACGGTCGGCGTGCCAAAGACCATGGACAACGACATCGCCATAACCGACTATACGATTGGCTTCAACTCGGCCGTGACCGTCGTGGCCGATGCGCTCGACAAGTTGCACACGACGGCCAGCGCCCACCACCGGGTCATCGTCGTCGAGGTGATGGGACGAGATGCCGGCTGGGTCGCCGTGGTCGGCGGCCTGGCAGGCGGCGCCGATTACATCCTGATCCCGGAGGAGCCGACGTCGATCGACGCCATCGTCTCCCATCTGCAGCGCCGGCGCCAGCGGGGCAAGGACTTCAGCATCATCGTCGTGTCCGAGGGTGCGAAGATTACGGGGATCGGCGATGTACAGCTCCAGCAGGTCGACGCCTTCGGCCACGTGCGGCTGGACCAGCGCAACGTGGGCGAGAGGGTCGCGGCCGAGGTGGAACGGCGGAGCGGCTTCGAGACGCGGGTCACGGTGCTGGGACACCTGCAGCGTGGCGGCTCGCCCACCGTCTTCGATCGCGTGCTGGCGACCAGGGTCGGCGTGGCGGCCGTCGACTACGTCAAGGAGGGCCGTTTCGGCTACATGCCGGCTCTCGTGGGCGATAAGATCGTGCCCGTGACGCTGAGGGATGCCGTCTCCACCAGCAAGACGGTGAGCAACGAACTGTACGAGCTCGCCAAGATCTTCTACTAGGGTTAGCGCATTCCCGGGCGAGGGCGGCCCCGGCCGGCGCGATGGCGGGGCCTCTTCGGAAGCCGCGGCTAATGAACAACCCACCGACCTGAGACGGGCCGGTGGGTTTGTCGTGCTCTGCGTTCGCTTAGTCGGTGGCAGTCAAGACGGGTGATGCATGGCTGGTTGTTCCCTGTCCACAAGCTAAGCCGGCGCTTGGGTCTCGCCGCCCTCGGCGCCGCTCTGGCCTTCCCCTTCCAATGGTTCCTTCTTGAGACCTTCTGGGTCGCCGTCGAAGGTCAGGAGGGTCCGCTTCTCCTCCACGATCGTCTCCAGGTGGACCGGGCGCCCCCAGATCTTGTGGAGGTAAGGCATGGTGCGCTCGGCGTACTTCAGGTCGAGCTCCTGTCCATC
>JAJZQK010000497.1 GCA_021847625.1 Chloroflexota bacterium | reverse complement strand
ACGCTCCGGTGGGCTGCCCCCGCTTCCCCTACGTGATCTGCACCTATCGCCTCACCGAGCACCACACGGGTGGGATCATGACGCGTTGGCTGCCGTGGCTGGCTGAGCTGCAGCCGGCCGGCTTCGCGGAGATCAGCCCCGAGCTGGCCGCCGAGAAGGGCATCAAGACCGGCGACTGGGTGACGGTCTCCAGCCTGCGGGGCGAGGTCGAGGCCATTGCCCTCGTCACGGGACGGATGATCCCCCTGAAGCTGGACGGTAGGGTCGTTCACACCGTGGGCATGCCCTGGCACTTCGGCTACAAGGGCGTCGCCCGCGGCGACGTCGTCAACACCTTGTCCCACTGGCCGAGGATCCGAACAGCAAGATTCACGAGGGCAAGGTGTTCACCTGCAACCTGCGCCCCGGTCGAAAGGAGGTGCGCCGATGAGCGCCACCAGGCAAGGCTCGGCGACGATTGCCAAGAAACGGCCCGCCTACAGTGGCAGGCTGGCGAGCGAAGAGAAGGATGGGCCCGGATACAACACCCGTCCATCCGCCACCCGCGACGAGGCCAGGCTCACGACGGGCTACAAGGTCGAGCCTGGGACGGCCTATGGCTTCTTCACGGACGCGACCGTCTGCATTGGCTGCAAGGCCTGCGAGGTAGCCTGCAAGCAATGGAACCAGATACCGATGGATAACCTGGGCCTCACCGGCACCAGCTACGACAACACGGGGGAGCTGCTCGGCAATACCTGGCGGCATGTGGCCTTCGTCCTGCCGGCGGCCCCGGAAGTGCCCACCAAACGGGTCTGGCCGTCCTTCCTGACGTCGGTCGTCGCCGCGGTGGGCTGGGGGCTAGCCACCGTCGTGGCCATCCGGGCGATCAGCCCAACCCGGAAGTAGAGGGAAGGAGGGAGACGATGTCTGCAATTCGCGAGCGCTCCCGGCACGAGCGCGTGGCCATGCCGGAGGCGATCTATCGCTCGGATGGGCCGAAGACATACTACCACTATCAGTCCTTGAAGCCGCCCAAGTGGGGCTGGGATATCTACACCTACTTCTTCCTGGGGGGCGTCGCCGCGGGCTCCTACCTAGTGGCCACGCTGACGGCGCTCTTCGGCACGGGCAAGGACCACTCCGTCGGCCGGGCAGGGCGCTACGTGGCGCTGGCCTCTGTGATGCTGTGGGCCAAGAACTACCTGCTGCAGGGGCCGCTGTTCCTTACGTCGGCGCTGTCGACGGGCGCGGCCGCGGTTACACTGGCCATGCAGGGCATGAAGGACGTCTCGCCGGGGACGCGGGAGTGGCTGGAGAAGACGGAGAGCAGGGCGACGCTTGGCGAGCTGGGCCTCTTGCTGGGCAGCCTGGTGGCCCTGCGCGGTCGCGCCCGGCCCTTGCTGCGCCAGCCGTTCTTGGTGCCCTTCTGGCTCGGCTACGTCGGGCTGGGGCTGATCTTCCCGATCGTCCTCCGCTCTCAGCGTGGTCGCGCCAAGCCCGCGGGGCGCGCCCAACGCACGGTAATTGCCAGCATCGCCATCCTCGTCGGCGGCTTCATCTTCCGGGCGGTGATGGTGTTGGCCGGGCAGGCGGAGACGAAGGACCCCGAGGAGTATTTCGCCTTCACCGCCGCCGAGCGCACCGGCGGCTAGAGAGGAGGGGTCTTCATGCTTGATCACAAGAAAGAAGTCCACGAGGTTACGGGCACGGTCGTCCTGGTGCAGGCCGACCGCTTTCGCGTACAGACGAAGGACGGGCGCTCCCTGCTGCTCGTCCTGGGCAAGGGCTTTCAGCCCTCGATCAGGGAAGTGGAGGAGTTCCTCCACTCCGGCCACCCCGTGGCCGTGCGCTACCGCGGCGAGCCTGACGGCGGGGGCGTGGCCGTCACCATCAAGCGCGCCTAAGGGCCGAGTCTATCTCCGCGGTCCGCGAGGACCGATTGAATAACAGGACTTACGTGGTAGACGGGTTTTCACCGTGGAGACCGCGGAGGAGACGGAAGGAGTCGGGCATTCTCCCTATCCTCTGCGTCCACGGCGGTTAGTCCGACTCCCACCGCGTAAGTCCTGTGAATAAGCGAAGGCCCCGGGTGCCATACCCGCCGCCCGTATCGTGGCACGGTGCCCAGACAAGGCACCGTGCCACTTGGATGACATTCGTCCCTCAACAGCCTCAACCTGCCACTTGACGAACCGCTTGGCCATGCTAGAATACATGGTGTAAGTTATATCGTATACAGTATGGGCAGTTCCCATCCGGGGCAGCGAGAGGCCGGCGATGATACCTCCGATCGGCGAACGATACCGTACGCTTAGTCAGCACGCCTATGACGTGATACTGGAGGCCATCCTCGACGGCCGGATCAGGTCGAACCAGCGCCTGGTGCTTGATGAGCTGGCGACGCAACTGCGAGTCAGCCAGACCCCCGTCCGCGACGCGCTCGCACGCTTGGCCAGCGAGGGTCTCGTGGAGATGACCGGCCGCAGAGGCTTCCGGGTCACCGTCGTCACCCCGGAAGACCTCGCCAACCTCTATGACCTCGGCCTGATGTGCGAACTCTATGCAATGGACAAGGGGCTCGCCAGGCTGACCACGGCTCTCATGGCCGAAATCGAGCGCCTGGCCGAGGAGAGCGCGCGAATCGATGGGGTGGTTCATAACGAGGACAGGTCGTCCTTCATCCGGGTTGACAGGGAGTTCCACTCCCGGATCGTGAGCATCGGCGAGAACCCCAAGCTCGTCGATCTGTACCTCCGCCTCAATATGGCCGTTCAGGTCACACGGGTCGGCAGCAGGCGTATCACCCCGCTCGAACAGCGGAGGGCGAATGCCCCAGAGCACATGGCGATTGTGGCCGCCCTCAAGAATCGGGATGCGAGCGCCGCCAAGGAGGCAATACGAGCGCACAGCGAAAAAGGGCTGCGGAGGGGCCTCGCTCGTATCCAGGAAGAGCTGCAGCCGTCCGAGCCCGCCCTTGCGTCGAGCAACACCGCGGCCGTGCTGCCGTCGTGACCATAGGCGGCAACTTGCAAAATGGCCGTGAATCAAGGACAGTCGCATCCAGCGCTTGCCGACCTATTGGCAGGCCCAGCGAAAGGAGTGGTAGGGCACAAGAGACTGATTGACTCCAAATAGGGAAGCGTTTGGGTTTCTCTCGGTAACACACTCGTTAGCGATGCTGAGAACTGGCAACAAAGTATTGTCGAATCCGGCCTGAGTCGGATGAGGCGGGGACTCAATTGTGTCATAGCCGAGAAAGGAGTAACAGTGAGATGTCGAATCTCGCCGATTCCGGTGACCCCCGCTGGACTCTGAGACCAACCCGTCGTGCCTTCCTTAGACTCGCCATCGGTTCCTCTGCCGTCACGCTGCTCGCGGCCTGCGCCGCCGAGCCCCAGCCGACACCAAAACCGGCGGCCCAACCAACCTCCGCGCCCAAGCCAACGTCCGCGCCACCGCCGACGTCGGCGTCTCAACCGGCCGCCCAGCCTACCCAGGCCCCTGTAGCCCCCACGGCCCCGCCGGCAGCCAAGGAGTTTGACTGGAAGAAGTACTCGGGCACCCAACTGCGCTACCTCGGCTGGAACGGCCCCTGGTCGGATAGCCTGGCGGCCAAACTGCCCGAGTTCGAGCAGCTCAGCGGCATCCAGGTTACCTGGGAACGTCTGCCCCAGGAGCAGAACCGCCAGAAGGCCATGACCGAGTTCACGGCCAAGAACAAGGACCTCGACCTTGTCTTCGTGGCGCCGGACGTCGACTGTGTGAAGTA
>JAJZQK010000496.1 GCA_021847625.1 Chloroflexota bacterium | reverse complement strand
CGTGAAGACCTCGGACTTCGCCGTCGGCACGGTCGTGTTGCGCGGGATCAGCGGCGTCATCACGCCGCCCAGCGTCTCGATGCCGAGCGTTAGCGGCGTCACGTCCAGCAGAAGGACATCCTTGACCTCGCCCTTCAGCACGCCGGCCTGAATGGCCGCCCCGATGGCCACCACTTCATCCGGGTTGACGCCCTTGTGAGGCTCCTTGCCGTTGAAGACCTTGCGGACCTTCTCCACCACGGCCGGCATGCGCGTCTGGCCGCCGACGAGGACAATCTCGTCGATCTGGCCGGCCTCGAGACCGGCATCCTTCAAGGCCTGGCGCACCGGGCCCTCGGTCTGCTCGATGAGGTCGCCCACCAGTTGCTCAAGCTTCGCCCTGGTGAGTGTGATCGTGAGGTGCTTGGGGCCGCTGGCGTCGGCGGTGATGAACGGCAAGTTGACCTCGGTCTGCATCGTGCTCGAAAGCTCGATCTTGGCCTTCTCGGCCGCTTCCTTGAGCCTTTGCAGCGCCATGCGGTCCTGACGCAGGTCGATGCCGCTGTCGCGACGGAATTCGTCGCACAGCCAGTCGATGATCCGCTGGTCGAAGTCCTCGCCACCGAGGAAGGTGTCGCCGTTGGTCGAGATCACCTCGAAGACGCCCTCGCCCAAACGCAGGATCGAGATATCGAACGTCCCACCGCCCAGGTCATAGACGGCGATCGTTTCGTCCTTCTTCTTGTCCAGGCCGTAGGCCAGCGAGGCCGCCGTCGGCTCGTTGATGATGCGCAGCACTTCCAGCCCGGCGATCTTGCCGGCATCCTTGGTTGCCTGGCGCTGGGAGTCGTTGAAGTAGGCCGGCACCGTGATCACGGCCTGCGTGATCTTCTCGCCAAGCTTGGCCTCGGCATCCAGCTTCATCTTCTGGAGGATCATCGCCGAGACCTCGGGCGGCGAATACGCACGCCCGGCCATGTATACCTGGACGTCGCCATTCGGGGCGGCCGAGACCTTGTACGGCACGTGCTCGAGCGCCTTCTGTACTTGCGCGTCGCTGAACTTGCGCCCCATGAAGCGCTTGATGGAGAAGACCGTGTTCTCCGGGTTCGTGATCGCCTGCCGCCGCGCTATCTGGCCAACATAGCGTTCATTCGTTTTCGTGTTGATCGCCACGACCGATGGGGTAAGGCGCCCGCCCTCGGCATTCTCCACGACGACCGGCTCGCCGGCCTCCATTACCGCCATCACTGAGTTAGTCGTCCCAAGGTCAATTCCTAGTACCTTAGGCATTCTAGTCCTCCTCCAAGAAACTCGCACCTAGTTGCTGCTCCCCTTGGGAAGCGCGGTGGGGCTTGCTAGCCTTTCCCACCTTAACCATTGCCGGCCGAATAACGCGGTCGTGCAATTTGTAACCGTTCTGCAATACGGACAGCACCTTGCCGTCCTCGTCTTCGTCCACTTGTTCGTAGGTAATTGCTTCATGCACGCGAGGGTCGAAATCTTGCCCGAGGGCCTCAATGCGGGTCAGCCCCTCGGACTCCAGAATTGCTTGCATCTTCCGGTAGATGTGCCCGACCCCCTGTACCCAGTGCAGGCCCGCCACGTCGGCCCGCAGGGAATCCATCGCCCGTTCAAAGTCGTCCAGCAACGGCAGCAACTTCAGCATCAGTCCCGCCTGGGACTGGCGAGCCTGCTCCTCACGTTCCTGCTCGGTGCGGCGTTTGTAATTGAGGAAATCCGCCTGCAGCCGCTGGGCTAGGGCTTTGTACTCCTCCGACTGCTTGTTCGACTCCTCCAGGCGCTGCTGCAGCTCCACTGCACGCCTCTCGGCATCCTCACAGTCCTCGGGCGCCCGCCGTCTCCTCCTACCGCCCATGTCCTCGAAGTCGTCAAACCACATGTTCCTAATGCCCCGTATAGCCACCCACAGACCCCGCCTAGGCCTTCGCCTTCGCCCTTGTGGCGACCTCGGCACACTTGCGTTCGGCTGCTTCGGCGCGCTCCTCCAATTCGTGCAAGCGCCGTTCCGCCTCGGCAAGTCGTTCTGTCAGGTTAATGATCACTTCTACCCCGGCAAGATTCACGCCGAGATCGTTCACCAGGCGTTGAATCATCAGTAGGCGTTCGACATCCCGCTGCGAGTAGAGGCGTATCTTCCCCCTCGTCCGCGACGGAATAATCAGACCAATCCTTTCATAGTAGCGAAGGGTCTGCGGATGCATATTGACTAAGCGAGCCGCGATACTGATGATGAAACAGGGCTCACCGTTGTCTACACTCATACTTCGCTCCTTCTAGGCTACCGTCCGCAGACGTTCGAGCTCCTTGAACAAACCTCGCTCCTTGTCCGACAGCCCGGTCGGCAGGATAGCCTTTACTCTGGCGTAGAGGTCGCCGTGCCCGCCCCCCTGCAGACGCGGCATCCCCCGCCCCCCGAGCCTGAATACCCGCCCGTTCTGCGTCTCCGCGGGGATGCGCAGCGCCACCTTGCCCTTCAGCGTCGGCACCTCCACCTCCCCGCCGAGAATAGCGGTCGTCAACGGCACGGGCAGATCCATATATAGATCGTCGCCTTTGCGTTCGTAAGTCGGGTGCGGCCGCACGGAGACGACTAGATACATGTCGCCGCGAGGCCCGCCGCCCATCCCGGCCCCACCTTCGCCGGCGATGCGAACGCGGGAACCTTCGTTGACACCGGCCGGGATCTTCACTTCCAGGCGCCGGGCCCGGTGGGTGATACCCAGGCCCCCGCAGACGGGGCAGGGGGTGCTGCCCTGGATGCCAGTGCCTTTGCACTCCGCACAGGGCTCGCCGACCTCCATTTGGATCACTCGCATCGCTCCCTGATAGGCTTCCTCCAGGGATATCTCGACGGGCTGATCGACGTCCTGCCCCTTACGCGCCCGTCGACTACTGCTGCTAGTGGTGGTTCGGCCGCCTCCCCGACCAAAGATGCGGTCGAAGATGCCGCCGAGGTCGCCGGTGTTCATCCCGCCGTTCCCGAAGTCGAAGTCGAACCCGCCGGTCTGATACGATCCGTAGCCGCGCTGCTGGCTGGCCCCCCCGGGCGCGCCGCGCCCCATGGTTTGCCAGTTGCGCCCATAGAGGTCGTACTTCTTCCGTTTCTCGTTGTCGCCGAGAACGTCGTACGCCTCCTGGATCTCCTTGAACTTGGCCTCCGCGCTCTTGTTGCCCGGATTGACATCCGGATGATACTTGCGGGCCAGTCTTCGGTAAGCCTGGCGAATCTCCTTCTCAGTCGCTTTTCGAGTTATCCCAAGGATCTCGTAATAGTCCTTAACGGCTGGCATAACTCCCCCCTAGGCGGCCTTTTCGCTCGGCTTGACCACGTCCAGCAGCGCCACCTTGAGCACTTCCGCGGCGTTGTCGACCGGTACGATTTCCATCCCCTTCTTGACCTGCGCCGGTACCTCGGCCAGATCCTTCCGGTTCTTACCGGGCAAGATGAACGTCTTGATGCCCGCCGCGTGCGCCGCCAGCATCTTCTCCTTCAGACCGCCGATCGGCAGCACGCGACCGCGTAGGGTGATCTCCCCCGTCATCGCCACGTCACGCCTGACCGGTCGGCCCGTCAAGGCCGAAGCAAGCGCCGTCACCATCGTTACCCCTGCGGATGGGCCATCCTTAGGCACGCCCCCCGCGGGAACGTGAACGTGGATGGCGTGATTCTCGAAGAACCCCGCCGGAATCCCCAGCTCGACGGCCCGTGACCGCACGTAGCTGAGCGCCGCCCGCGTCGATTCGCGCATGACCTCGCCCA
>JAJZQK010000495.1 GCA_021847625.1 Chloroflexota bacterium | reverse complement strand
ATCCAGTCCCTGGTATGGCCACCCACCGGATGGATTCCCGCTTCCGCGGAATGACGGCAGAGCGGCAGCTGGGCTATTCCACCGGCCAACCGTGCAGCAGGGATGAGGCCGGACTGTTTAGGCCACGCCGCTGTCCGCGGGGGACCGGTCGGCGGGTCGGAATGGAATCGAGGTTTTTGCTATAATTCACGGTGAGTCCGTGGACCCTGTTCTTGTGTGAAGAGCCACTATCTGGGCTCGCGGGAGGAAAGTTGGCAATATCGCTAGGCCTGGTCGGCCTGCCCAATGCTGGCAAGAGCACGCTTTTCAATGCGCTCACCAAGGCCGGTGCTCAGGTGGCGAATTACCCGTTTACCACGATCGAGCCGAACGTGGGCATCGTGCCGGTGCCCGACCCGCGCCTGGCCGACGTGGCGCGGATCGCCGGCATCGCGCAGCTGGTGCCGACGACGGTGGAGTTCGTGGATATCGCCGGCCTCGTGGAAGGCTCGAGCCACGGCGAAGGGCTGGGCAACCAGTTCCTGGGCCATATCCGCAACGTGGACGCGGTCGTGTTCGTGCTGCGCTGCTTCCACGACCCCGACGTGGTTCACATGTACGGGGCCGTGGACCCGGTCCGCGACGCCGAGATCCTCGGCACGGAGCTCATGCTTGCCGACCTGGCCACCGCCGAGCGCCAGATCGAGAAGATAGAGAAGACGGCGAAGTTCGGCGACAAGAGCCTACAAAGGCAACTGGCGGCACTGACGCAGGTGCACGAGCACCTCGCGGAGGGGCGGCCGGCGCGGACCCTGGCGGCCGGCTCGCCAGCGGCGGAGGCGGCGCTGGCCGCTAACCTCCTCACGGCGAAGCCCGTGCTGTACGTGGCCAACGTGGACGAGGACGACCTGGCGCAGGGCACCTCGCCCGAAATCGGGTCCGTCCGGCAGTTGGCGGACGCGGATGGTGCGTGCGCGGTGGCAATATCGGCCCGGCTGGAGTCGGAGCTGACGGACCTCGGCGAGGAGGACGCGGCCTCCTACCTGGCCACGCTCGGGCTGACCGAGTCGGGGCTGGTGCGACTCGTGCAGGAGAGCTACCGCCTGCTGGACCTGGTGACCTTCTTCACGGCCGTCGGCGGCAAGGAGGTGCGGGCCTGGACGGTAACGCGCGGGACAAAGGCCCCGCAAGCGGCCGGCAAAGTCCACAGCGACATGGAGCGCGGGTTCATCCGGGCGGAGGTGGTCTCCTACGCGCAGCTGGTGGCCGACGGGTCGTTCGCCGTCGCCCGGGAGCGGGGGCAGCTGCGCCTGGAGGGGCGCGACTACGTAGTGCAAGATGGCGATATCATAACCTTCCGCTTCAACATCTAGTGCAGAGGTTCGCTCGCGCTTGTGCTATAATGCGCGGGCAGTGAATGACCTTTCTACCCCGAGCCGGCTGGCCGCCTCGCACACGGCCAGGGAGAGCGTTCGGGGCAAACCCGAGGAAAGGAGGTGTGCGATTGAGGGAATACGAGCTGGTTTACATCCTCGATCCGAACCTTGAGGAGGAGCAGGCCGCTGGGATTACCGAAGGTGTCTCCGGCGTGGTCCGCAACCTCAAGGGGGAGTTGGGCGAGGTGAAGCCCTGGGGAAGACGTAAGCTTGCCTATCCGATCAACAACTTCCGCGAAGGCAACTACATCGAGATGCATTTCAAGATGGAGACATCTGCCGTTGCCGAGCTCGAGCGCGGCTTGCGGCTGAACGAATCGGTAATCCGCTATCTAGTGACCAAGAAAGACTAATTTTGACGACGAAGACGAAGAGTTAGCTAGCGTAGGGTGGGAAAGGAGAGCGTTTGGGAGATGGCAGGTTCTCTGAATAAGGTTATGATCATTGGCAACGTCGGGCGCGAGCCGGAGATGCGCTACACGCCCAGTGGGACTCCCGTTACGTCCTTCAGCGTGGCCTGCAACCGCTTTCGCGTCTCCCCCGACGGGGACCGCCGGGAGGAGACGGAGTGGTTCAACGTGGTAGCTTGGAGCAAGCTCGCGGAGACCTGCAATCAGTACATCACCAAGGGCCAGAAGGTGTACATCGAAGGAAGGCTGCAGACTCGCTCCTGGGAAGGCCAGGACGGCCAGAAGCACAGCAGGGTGGAGATTGTCGCCAACAACCTCATCATGCTTAGCCCACGGCAGAAGCCTACGGGCGGCGAAGAGGAAGGCTACGATTATGCCTCCCGGCCGGCAAGTGCCCCCAAGGGGAAGTCACGCAGCGAGGACTTCGGGCTCGACGGCGAAGATACGGACCCGGACGACCTTCCTTTCTAGGGCGTGAGAAGGTGCCCCGCCCGTAACGCGGGCAATTCGTAAGGAGGTTCCTTTGGCGAGAGAAGGTGGGCAACGGCCCAGAGGCAGAAGGGGCAGACCCCGCTATGTGCCACGCCGCAAGGTGTGCGCATTCTGCGTAGACAAGGTCGAGGATATCGACTACAAGGACGCGGCTCGTCTGCGCCGCTTCCTATCCGACCGTGGCAAGATCGAACCCCGGCGCAAGACGGGGACGTGCGCCCGGCATCAGCGAAAGCTGTCTGACGCCCTGAAGCGGGCGAGGTACTTGGCTTTGCTGCCATTCACCTCGGAGCACATTCGCATAATGTCGTCTCGCGTACAGCAGCAGCAATAGGCAAACCAACGGGGGGTTAGGCGACACGGCAACGGCGCAGCCTGAGCAATCGGCTGCACGGAGGGCCTGCGCCTGACCCCTTACCTTTCGCGGGAGGTAGGTGTCATTGGGTAAGAGTAGCAGGGAAACGTCAGCACCTCCTGTCATGACCAGGCGCCAGCTATCGCGCTACGAACGGGAACGACGGCTGAAGGCAATTATCTACGCCTCCACCGCGGCGGTGGTCGTACTCATCATCGGTATCCTGGTCTTCGGCTACTGGCGTGAATTCATCCATCGCGGTGACGAGGGCATCGCCCGCGTGGGCAACAAGGACATAGCGACCCGTACCCTCGCCGAAGTAATGGGCTACTACAACAGCCTCTACACGGTCCAATCGGCCCAGCTGCAGCAGATCATCGCCGATAACCAGCAGGCTGCCGCCAGCGACCAGGCAAAGAAAGACCTCGTGCAGGCGGCGACTACTCGTCTCCAGCAGATCCAGTCCTACCAATACTCGTTGGACTCGGTGGCTCTGGACGAGCTGATTCAAGGGGAAATCCTCCGCCATGATGCGGCAAGCAATGGCGTGACGATAAGCGATGCCGACCGGGACGCCGCGCTAGTGTCACAGTTCGGGCTCGACCTGGATAAGTTGGCCAAGCAGCTGGCCAATCCTAGCGATCCGGCGGCTTATGCCACGACGCCGCCCACGCCCGACGAGGTCGCGGCGGCCAAGGAGACGATGAACAAGGTGCTCGACGGCGGCCGCATAATGAGCCAGGACGACTTCAACAAGTACGTGCTGGACGTGCAGGCGCTCCAGCAGAAGCAACATGCCAGCGTGGCCGCGAACGTCCCTACCAAGGGGGAGCAGGTGCACGCGCTGCACATATTGTTCCAGGATGAGGAGCAGGCCAAGGATACGCTGGCGATGATTCAGAAGGGCGACCTGGACTTTGCCGCGGCAGCCCAACAGCTGTCCCAAGACACCGGGACCAAGGACAAGGGCGGCGACCTCGGCTGGTTCCCGCGCGGCGTGATGGACCCCGACTTCGAGAAGGCGGCCTTCGCCCTGGAGCCTGGCCAGATGAGCGACGTCGTGCAGACGCAGTACGGCTACCACATCATCAAGGT
>JAJZQK010000494.1 GCA_021847625.1 Chloroflexota bacterium | reverse complement strand
CTGCGAGACCTTCAGGCCTCCCTTGCGGCCGGCTTGCTCCACCGTCATCTCGCCCTTATCCTTCGCCATTCCTCACAACACCTCCTTGGGGTGCAGGGCGTGCACCCGGATAAGTGAATCGCGGGGTGGGCAGGTCCCCAAAGGGGATTACCTGCCTGCCTCGGATCGCTTACCCCTCTTGATTAGGTCGCGGACGCGCGGCCCGCCGATCTCGCCGCCCTTGCGGCCAATCTCTTCGTAGAACCCGCGGCCGTACTTCTGCGAGACCTTCAGGCCTCCCTTGCGGCCGGCTTGCTCCACCGTCATCTCGCCCTTATCCTTCGCCATTCCTCACAACACCCCCTAACCTAGGCGAATTACGTGATATCGCAAACGGATCGGCACCTTTTGGGGGGCTATGCGGCCGCCCCAAAGGCGGGGTCCGCCCTCATCCTTTCCAGCACCTTGCGCCTGACAAAGCCGATTACTTCCTCGGCCATGCTGCGGTGCCAAGCGGCGTCGACCCCCATCCACGACGGGGTCCCGTTCACCTCGATGACCGTGGGCCCCTCGCTCGTCTCGATGAGGTCGACACCCGTATAGTCGAGGCCGACTACCTTGGCGGCCTTCACCGCCAACGCCGACATCTCCGCGGAGAGCCGGATTGGCTCCGCGGTGGCGCCCCGGAAGACGTTCGTGATCCACTCGCCCTCCCTGGCCACGCGGTAGATGGCCGCAACCACCTCCCCGCCAACCACGAAGGCGCGGATGTCGCGTCCCCCCGGCGGCTCGAACCGCTGCACGTAGACGGCGCCGAACCTGCGGACCATCTGGGCGACCGTCCGGCGGCCTTCAGGGTCCGCTTTGGCGCGGACGATGTCCTCGCCGAGGGATCCGTAGAGCGGCTTGACGACTGCCTCCCCGAAGCGCCGCACGGCCTCTTGCGCCTCGGACTCGCGTTGCGTGATCACCGTCGGCGGTGTCCGCACGCCGGCCCGGTCCAGCAAGTACGTCGTCCGGCCCTTGTCGAGGGCCGTGAGGATCGGCCCGACGCGGTTGACCACGATGGGTACGGTGTCCTCCACGATGCGGTACGCTTCCAGTTGGAAGTCGGCCAAGCCCTCTTCGTGCAGGCCGCGCAGAAGTATCGCCGCGAACGCCCCGGCCCGCTCGGAGCCGAACCAGACGCCCGTGTCCAAGCCGCCAACCCGCACCGTGGCATCCAGGGGGTTCAGCACCTCCGCCCTGGCCACCTTCGTGGCGGCGGCAAGAAGCTGCCCCGTGTGCCAGCCGTTCGGATCGCTCGAGACTATGCCGATGCGAAATTCCTTCATCGTCTGCGGCCTACGAACCGGAGGAAAGGGTCGGCGCCCTTTCCTCCTCCTTCTCCATTGTTAGCCCAGGGATTACCGCGAGGTCTCAGCTCTTCTGCCGCGCTGGATCAGCTCGGCGACCTTGCGGCCACCCTTATGGCCTATTTGCTCGTAGAACTCGTGTCCGTACTTCTTCTTGACCGTCTCCCCGCCCTTGCGGCCGGCCTCTTCAACGGTCATCCTGCCCTTGCGCTCCTCTGCCATCGATCATCCCTCCTTAACCCAACTTCCTCGTCATCCGCGATCTTGCTTCGGAGAAAAGAGCCTCAAAAAGGACTTCTCGGCAAGGCCGCACCGTTTCCGGTGCGTCATCGAAACCTAGCCCTGCTCCTTCTTGCCCTTTTCGATCAGTTCGGCGACCCGCAGGCCGCCCTTGCGCCCGATCTCCTCGAAATGCTCGTGGCTGTACTTCTTGGCGACGCTCTCGCCGCCCTTGCGGCCGATCTGCTTATAGAACCCGCGGCCGTACTTCTTGGCGGTTGTCTTTCCGCCCCTGCGGCCGGCCTGTTCAACGGTGAGGCTCCCCTCGTTCTCGGCCACCTCTGCGTCCTCCTTCGGTCCACCAGCCTCGACCGGGACATGCTGTCCGGCCCGCCGGAGGCTCCAGACCATTGTCTTCACTAATACTAATTCGCAGCTTCCGTGCCATAATAACCTGTCAAGTATGGTCCGCACGTCTGCGCGGCATTGCCTACTCGACGAACAGCCATAGCCCGAAAGCCGTCAAGTCGATGCATCGAGGCTAAGAAGCACATGTTGTACCAGGAGGGTGGGAGAACCGTGCTGCAGCGCATGCCCCGCCGGAGAAACACGAGCTCGGCCCGGCGTGGGCTAGACCAGAACGCAGTTAGGGCAATGGGGGAAGACAACCGCGGGCGGGGGAGGGGAGACGGCGAGGCCGGCTTCCCATAGAAGGTAGAGGAGAAGGCAGAGCGGGAGCCCGACGACGTTGAGATAGCACCCTTCGATGCTCGCCACCGGCCGGAAGTCGGGGTCCTGAATGGCATAGCCGCCGGCCTTGTCGAACGGCTCTCCGGCGGCCACGTAACGGGTGATCTCGTCGTCGGCGTAGTCCCGCATGCTTACCCGCGTCCGCAGGGAACCGGCGGTGGTGCGCCCGGCCACGCGGTCGACCACGGCGACGCCGCTGATCACCGCGTGCTCCCGCCCGCGCAGGTCGCGCAGCATGCGCGTCGCGTCCGTGGCATCGACGGGTTTGCCGAGGACCTTCGCCCCATGCACGACAACCGTGTCGGCGCCGATGATGTAGCGCGGGGTCACACGCCGGGCCACGGCGACGGCCTTGGCCGCGGCCAGCCGTTGGGCCAACGCTTCGGCGGGCTCATCCTCGAGGGTGGACTCATCGACGTCGCTCGTTTCGACTACGAAAGGCAGGCCCAGCAGGCGCAGAATATCCTGGCGACGGGGAGAGGCGGAAGCCAACACGAGCGGATAGGCTGGGGGGCGACCGATCAACGTGCCCATGCCAGCGTTGCCACGTTCTCGACGTGATAGGTATGCGGGAACATATCCACCGGCTGCACCTCTTCAAGCGCAAATCCGCCGTCCACCAGGGTGCGCAGGTCACGCGCCAAGGTCGCCGTGTCGCAGGAGACATAAACCAAGCGCCCGGGCCGCAGCCGCGCGAGCGTAGCGAGGACTTCCGGCCGGCAGCCGGCCCGCGGCGGGTCCAGGACCACCGCGTCGACCCTCTCCGCCAACCCGGGCAGGGCATCCTCCGTGGCGCCTTGGATGAGCTCCACGTTCGCCAGGCCCGCGACGTTCAGGGCCGCGTCCGCCAGAGCCGCGGGCGACTGCTCGATGCCGACCACCCTCTTGGCCTTGTCGGCCAAGAGGGCGCCGAACGTGCCAACCCCGCAGTAGGCGTCCACCACGACTTCCCCGCCGCTCAGCGCCAGGCGATCGATCACGAGCTGGGCCAGCCTCTCCGCCTGGAGCGTGTTCACCTGGAAGAAGGAGGCGGCGGCGATCCGGAAACGTTTGCCGAGCAGGGTCTCCGTGAGCTCCGCTTGACCGGTTTCTACCACGTCCCCGGCCGCCGGGATGCGTGGGGCGACGAGCACGTCGCCCGTGTGCACGCCGCATCTGACGGAGACGTTGAACAGACGCCGGCAGCGCCCCTGCAGCTTGGCGAGGGTCTCATTTATGCGCGGGTCCATGATGTGGCAGGAGTCTATGGGCACGATCCGCCTGCTGGATTGGCGAGTCAGGCCCAGCCTGCCATCGCGGAGGGCGGAGAAGCGAGCGTGGTTTCGATAGGCCCAGGGATGATCCATGCCAAGGGGCGGGCGCACCTCCGGATTGGGGAAGGCGCCGATGCGACGCATTTGGTCGCGCACGACCTCCTCTTTCAGGGCGAGCTGGCGCGAATAGGCCACGTGCTGCAAATAACACAAACCG
>JAJZQK010000493.1 GCA_021847625.1 Chloroflexota bacterium | reverse complement strand
CAGGATCTTCTTGTAGTTCCCGTGCTCGGGAATGCCATCGGAGCACTCGGATGCTGAGACGATGGCGCCGCCGTCTGCAACGATCAGGTTCGCCGCGGAGACGCCCTTGATCGCCTGATACAGGTTCTGATCCAGCGGGTAGCCGCTGTTGGTGGTCACCACGATGTCGAACGGCTTGGGCACGGGGCGCATCGCCGTCTCGCGGGCGAACTTGATGCCCGCATTGTGCGCGGCGATCAGGTCGCCGTAGAAGATATTGGTGATCTCCTTGTCGCGGTTCAGCGTCACGTTGCAGAGGAAAGTCGAGTTGGTCAGCAGCGCCGCCTCGCGCATCTCCTCGAAGATCGGGTTGCCCTTGGTGATGCCCCAGATGGAGCGCGGGTTGCCGATCATCTCGGCGTCGTGGTTGCTCAGCACCGTCGCCTCGCCCGCGATGCCCGGCAGGATCGCCTTGGCGCCGCCGGAGAACCCGGCGAACATGTGCGGCTCGATGAAGCCGATAAGGATCTTCACGTCCGCGGCGAGGTACTCCTTGTGCACCCACACCTCGGTCCCACGGCTGGTCTTGCCGGCTGAGGCGAGGACGCTCGGGTCGAAGGCGTTGTGGTTGATCACCCGGTAGTTCTCGTATACGTAGTCGCCTACCAGGCGGCGCATCTCCTCGTCCGTGTTCGGCCGGTGCATGCCGAGACCGCTGATCATTACGATGTTCTCGCGAGGGAC
This sequence comes from Chloroflexota bacterium, assembly GCA_021847625.1. The sequence continues at coordinate 3,065 of JAJZQK010000493.1, read as the reverse complement.
GGCGCTGATCGCCTCCAGGATCGCGGGCAGCATCCGAGCGGTCGGGCAGGGGCGGGTGATGTCCGGGAAGGTGATCGCGACCCTATGGTGTGGCTTTACCAGGTCCTTCAGGGCAGGGGAGCCGATGGGCGCGGCGAGGGCTTCCCGCATCGCGCTCTGCTCGTCCGGTAGCCCCGGGATGTAGCGCGGTTCGATCACACTTACCCCCTCGTCGGGGAACTCCACTTCGAGTCCTGTTTTGCCGTACGCTAGCTTGACCTTCATCCCGTATCCTCCGGAAGAGCTATCAGCCTTTAGCAGTCAGCCGTCGGCCTGGTCTATCCTGCCCGTCCTGTTCCGTCGCCATAGCCCGGGGTCGACGGAGCCGTTCGCCTTCGACGGGGCACGGACGGCTCGTAGCTAATGGCTGTGGCTGATAGATGTTGGCTTCTTTGCCAGTGCGCAAGCCTAGCATAAGCCGGCACCCTCGACAATAGCGGCATCACGGTTTTGATGCGACCTGACAGGCCACATGAGCTATGCCTTCGCCGACCCTCACCACGAGATTCGCCCTCACTTCATGGCATAAGAGAAGGGGCATACCAACAAACGTGTGCAGCACAAATTAGGCCGCTCCCAGCCTCTATGGAAGCGCTTGGCTTCATTCAGGTCGTGATAGAATGACTCTGATAGGGTGAGTCGAACCGCAGAGGACACAGAGATCACAGAACCTGGCGCCGGCATCAGTGATCTCTGTGCCCTCTGTGGTTACGGTAGCATGGAGGAGTGATGAGCGAGAAGGACTTGGACGGACCGAGGACAGAGATCGACCGCATCGATCAAGAACTGGTGCGACTGCTCAACGAGCGCGCACGCGCGTCGCAGGAGGTCGCGAGGCTCAAGGCCCGGGAGAAGTCCGAGATCTTCGTGCCGAGCCGCGAGCAGCAGGTGATCGACAACGTCCTCGGGACCAACGCGGGGCCGCTCAAGACGGAGCACCTTCGCTCCATCTACCGCGAGATCTTCTCGTCGTCGCGTGACCTCCAGCGCAGACTCAAGGTAGCCTTCCTGGGACCGGCTGCCACCTTCTCTCATGAGGCTGCCCTCAAGCTGTTCGGGGATGCCACGGATATGGTGCCCGTCCCCACGATCAAGGACGTCTTTCTAGAAACAGAACGGGGCAGCGCGGACTACGGCGTCGTGCCGGTGGAGAACTCCACGGAAGGTACCGTCCAGGATACGTTGGACAGCTTCGTGGACACCGACCTGAAGGCCTGTGCCGAGCTGGGACTCCCGATCGTGCAGAACCTGATGGCCCGCTGCACCCGGGAGGAGATCAAGATCGTCTACTCCCATCCCCAGGGGCTTGCCCAGTGCCGGCGTTGGCTCTCCGCCAACCTCCCGAAGGCTGAACTGGTGCAGACCTTCAGCACGGTGAAGGCGGCGGAGCAGGCTGCTTGGGACCCGAAGGGCGCCGCCATAGCCCCCGCCCCGGCCGCGGAGGTTTACGGGCTGCGGATCCTGGACGCGGGCATACAGGACCTTTCCACAAACATCACCCGCTTCCTTGCTATCGGCACGACCTTCCCGAACCCGACAGGCAGGGATAAGACTGCCGCGATCCTCAGTATCAAGGACCACGTCGGGGCTCTACACGAGCTGATGGGGGCGTTCGCCAGGAACAGCATCAACCTCAGCAACATTCAGTCGAGGCCATCCAAGCGGAAGGCGTGGAACTACTATTTCTTCGTCGAGATGGATGGCCACGCGACCGACGCCAATGTCCAGGCGGCCTTTGGAGAGCTGGAGCACCTCTGCCAGATGGTCAAGGTGCTCGGATCGTGGCCAAAACGCGTCGATGAGCAGTAGGCAGGCCGGCAGAATCCGTTCGACCGCGAGCCGGTTGCGGACGCATACCTTCAGCGCCCTCGTCGACCACCCGAACTATCGACTTTACTGGCTGGGTGCCCTCGCCTCGAACGTGGGCACCTGGACCCAGATGGTGGCTCAAGGCTGGCTGGTGTACGACCTCACCGGCTCGACCTTCTACCTGGGGCTGGTTGGCTTCGCCACGGCGATCCCGAGCCTCTTCCTCTCGCTGGTCGGAGGCGTACTCGCCGACCGGTTCGAGCGGCGACGGCTGATGGTCTACACTCAGGCGGGGGCGATGACGACAGCTTTCCTGCTTGCCTACCTGGCCATCAGCGGGCAGGTCACCGTCTGGCATATCCTCGCCATCGCCTTCGTCGCCGGTATAGTCAACGCCCTCAACGTCCCGATCCGGCAGACCATCATCTCCGATCTGGTGCCCCGAGACGCCCTTCTGAACGCCGTCGCGCTGAACTCCGCCCAGTTCCAGGCGAGTCGCACGCTCGGCCCCGCGGTGGCGGGCCTCATAGTGGCGGCGGTGGGCCCGGGCTGGTGTTTCTTTATTAACGGCCTCAGCTTCCTGGCGGTGATCGGCGCGTTGCTGGCGATGAAGCTCCCGCCACTCGCGCCCGTGCAGCGCAAGACCTCGATGCGGATGAACCTGGCCGAGGGTATACGGTACGTCAGGCGAGACCCTATCATCCTCTCGCTGGTGGGCCTCGCGACGGTGCCTAGCTTCTTCGGGATGCCGTATAACCAGGTGATGCCCGCCTTCGCCTCCTCCGTGTTGCACGTGGGGGCGGAGGGCCTCGGCTTCCTCATGAGCTGCGCCGGACTCGGGGCTCTGATCGGCGCCCTCGGCGTCGCCTCCCTCGGCAGGGGCGCTCCGCGAGGTATGCTCCTGCTGGCGGCCATCATCGCATTTGGCACGGCGCTGGCCATCTTCGCCGGTTCGCAGCTCTTCGGTCTGTCGGCACTTATGCTGGTCGTGGTCGGGACCGCGTCCATGTCCTACAACGCCCTCAACCAGACTTTCCTCCAGACGCTCTCCGAGGACGCGATGCGCGGCAGGGTGATGAGCATCCTGACCGTGGCGACTTTCGGGTTGCAGCCGCTGGGGACGCTGCTGGTTGGCAGCGCAGCATCGCTTGTCGGACCCCAGGCAGCGGTTGTCGCGGGAGGCAGCGTCTGCGCCGTCTTTGCCCTCTGGATGATGG
>JAJZQK010000492.1 GCA_021847625.1 Chloroflexota bacterium | reverse complement strand
GGCCATAGCTCTGGGTCTGAGCCACCTCCATATCCTCGTGGACGCCCGCGGCCACGGAGAGGATGAGCCCGGATAGGATGACGCCCTGCCCGCCAAAACCGGCGATTCTTATCTCTTTTCTCATGCTACTTACCGTCCACGACGATCGCAAAGTCGGGGCAGATCAGCTCGCACATCTTGCAGTTCGTGCACGCCTCGGCCTTGACGCCCTCAGGCACGAGAAAGCCGTTGGAACCGCGCTCAGTCGAGATCGCCAGCACGTCCCTCGGGCACACCTCGATGCAGAGGCTGCAGCCCTTGCAGAACTTCTTATCGATAGCAATGGTTACCACTTTTCACCTCGGCTGTGCCGAAGTGATGAGTGATGAGTGATGAGTGATGAGTGGGGATACCACTCACAACTCATAACCCATTACTCATCACTCATCACTAATTCGCTGCCAGCTTCGCCTCGGCGGAGATGCCGCCCTGCTTGTCGCCCATCAGCGCGTAGACCTAGTCGCACATCTCAGCACGCCCATCGACCTGGTGGAGCCTGCCGACGACTACCTTGCCAGCCAACTCTTCGGCTGACATCTTCTCGGCCTTTGCCATCGTGACGGCGCGGTTCTTTAACATCCTGAAGTTCTCCACCGGATCACCGCTGCCGTTGATCAGCCGGCCAGTCTGGGTTGGGCATTGTGAGACGATCTCTATGAAGGCAAATCCCTTGTGGTTGATCGCCTCCTTGAAAGCCCTGGTGATCTGCACTGGATGCGCGGTAGTCCACCTCGCGACGTAGGTCGCCCCCGCGGCGATCGCTAGATCGCACGCGTTGAACGGAAACTCCGCGTTGCCGACAGGCGTCGTCTTTGTTGTAGCGTGGTGCGGCGTCGTCGGGGCAGTCTGCCCTCCCGTCATACCGTAGATAGCGTTGTTGACCATCACCACCGTCAGGTCGACGTTGCGCCGCGCCGCGTGGATCATGTGATTTCCGCCGATGCCGACACAGTCGCCGTCCCCCGCGAACACCATCACCTTTCGGTTGGGGTTGGTGACCTTGAGCGCAGTGGCGATTGGGATCGCCCGGCCGTGCATCGAGTGGATGACGTCCGCGTCCACGAAGACCGGTATCCAGGCGGCGCAGCCGATGCCACTGGCGAAGGCTACTTCGTCTCGGATGTCCAGTTCATCTATCGCCCGCATCAGGGCGGCGACTATGGTGCCGTCGCCGCAGCCCTGGCAGAAGAAGAGCGGCAGGGCACTCTTGCGCAGGTACTTCTCAGCTAACGGATGCATGGACGCCTCCCTCTATCGCGGCCAGGATCTCCCTGGGGGTGTGGAGCGCCCCGCCCAGTTTCGGCAGCGGCACGACCTCGCACCGCCCGTGCGCCGCCCTATCGACTTCGCGGACGATCTTCCCAATGTTCATCTCGGGAACGATGATCCTCCGGGCCTTCGCCGCTATCTTTGCGATCTCCTCGTCGGGGAAGGGCCAAACGATCCTCATCTTGAGCAGGCCAGCTTTGATCCCCCTTGCCCGCGCCTCGCGCACCGCCCGCATCGCGGGGCGGACCGGGCTGCCATAGCTGACCACGACGACCTCGGCGTCATCCAGGAAGCGGCCCTCCACGTCCAACAGGTCGCCGTCGTGCTTGAGTACCTTGTCGCAGAGGCGCTGAACCAGCCTCGCGCTGGCCTCGACTATCGTGCCGGCGCGGTTGCCATTTTCGTCGTGGAGTTGGCCCTCTACCAACAGCCTGTAACCCTGGTTGAAGGCAGGCATACCGTCCAGCCGCCCATCGGGGCCCGCTCGGAATGGCACGTACTCACCTGGGGGGAGGCTCGGCTGCTGTCGCTCTCGTACCTCGAGGGCGCCGCTAACCTTCACCTTCTCGCGCGTGTGCCCGACCACCTCGTCGCTCATGACGAAAACCGGCACGCGGTACTTCTCCGCGGCGTTGAACGCCTTCACGGTCAGGTCGAACGCCTCCTGGGCGGAGGACGGGGCGTAGGCGATGATCTCGTAGTCGCCGTGGCTGCCGTACTTCGCCTGGTAGATGTCCTGCTGGGATGGTGAGGTCGGCATGCCAGTAGATGGTCCGCCTCGCTGCACGTCGATGACGACGCAGGGGGTCTCGCTGCAGATGGCGTATCCGAACGCCTCCTGCATAAGCGAGAAGCCGGGTCCGCTCGTCGCGGTGCACGATTTCCATCCTCCCCACGCAGCGCCGACGACCGCGCAGATCGAGGCAATTTCGTCCTCCATCTGCATGAAGACGCCGCCGTTGGCCGGAAGCATCTCTGCCATCAGCTCCGCGACCTCGGAGGCAGGAGTAATGGGGTAACCAGCAAAAAACCTGCACCCGGCGGCGATCGCTCCCCGGACGCAGGCTTCGTTCCCCTGGATCACCAACACCTGATCCATAGGACAAGGTCGCTCCTTCCTTGACATAGGCCGGCAGGCCATCCTGGGCTGCCGGCCGCGCCGCATTGTAGCACGATCTAGCGAGCTTATACATACGTGTCGCCGCTGACTAGGCCTCATCAAGCACGGACTTTTGGCCCTGAAGAGCACGGCATTGATAGCCGATAGAGAAAGGTACCGAACCGCAAGAGTCGCCAGAGAATCGCGGTCGGATAGATTGGCTTGGGAGGAGAAAGTCATGAGGACCGGGCTACGAACCAGGATGATGGCAGCATTCCTGGTCGTACTAGCGATCGCGAGCGCAGTGACGCTCACGGGCTACAAGGCCCTGCGCGATCGAGACGAGACCGTTGCGCGGGTCGCACAGGCGAACGAGATACTCCAACGCATGGACGACGCACAGCTCGGCCTCGTCTACATGGAGAACGGGGTCCGCGCCTACCTGCTATCGGGCAAGGATCAGGCGCTGGATCCGTATACGACCGGCAAGGTACAGTACCAGGAGGCGATGGCCGCACTGACGGAGTTGTCCGCTCAGGATCCCGAACAACTGGCACGCTGGGAGGATATCTCCAAAGGGACGAAATCCTGGATCAGCGAGTGGGCGGAAAAAGGCATTCAGCTTCGCAAGGACGTGAACGCCGGTAAGGCGGATCAGAGTCAGATACTGGCGTTCGACTCCGCAAACGACGGCAAGAAGTATATGACCTCGGTACGAGCCAAGTTCTACGTGGCCCACGGCGCGGAGCACGCGCTCCGGGCGAGCAGGGCAGAGGCAGACGCAGCCGCGAGCGCCACCGCCGGCATGATCGCCCTCTGGGGCACCGTGCTGGCGTGTATCCTCGGCGTTGCAACCTCGTTCTTCCTCGCGCGTTCTCTGACGGCGCCGATCCTTCTCATGGCCGGACGTGCGCGGAATTTGAGCGTCGGAAATCTCAACCGCGACATCGATCGCAGGGTCAAGCAGAAGCTGGCTGCCCGGCGAGACGAGTTAGGAGACTTCGCGCAAGGGTTGGCCCGAACCGAAGAGTACCTGGTGGAAATGGCAACCGCGGCAGAGCGTATTGCGGGGGGAGACCTGACGGTGCAGATAAGCCCGCGCTCGGAGCACGACGAGCTTGGCAGGTCGTTCTCCAGCATGGTGGCAAACCTGCGGGGTCTAGTCGGGCGAATAAGCAGCAGCGCTGCCGACATGGATCGGGCGAGCGCACAGCTAGCCGCGGTGGCCCAGCAATCGGGAGCCGCGACAGGGCAGGTAGACAGCACGATCCAGCAGGTAGCACAGAGCACCAATTTCCAGGCGCATAGCAGCTCTCAGGTAATGGAGTCGGTCACAAGCCTCACGGAGAAGGTGAACCGAATAGCTCTGGATACTCGCAATCAGG
>JAJZQK010000005.1 GCA_021847625.1 Chloroflexota bacterium | reverse complement strand
CGTCGATCCCCGCCACCTCCGCTATGTGGTCGGCGTGCTCGAGAAGACGATCGAAGGTCGGCTGGTGCTCGTCGACGAACATGGGGACGTAGCTGAGGCCGATGACGCCGCCGTTGCGGGCGAGGGTGCGCAGCTGGTCGTCGGTCAGGTTGCGTGGGTGGTCACAGAGGGCGCGGGCGTTGCCGTGGGAGAAGATGACCGGCTTGCTGCTGACCTCCAGGGCGTGGTAGAAGCCCGCAGGGCTGATGTGGGCCAGGTCGACCAGCATGCCGAGACGGTTCATCTCCTGCACCATCTTCACGCCGAACCGGGTCAGGCCCACGCCCTCCCGGGCCTCCTTACAGCCGTCGGCGGCGTAGCTGCTCACGTTATGCGTCAGGCCGATGCTGCGGATGCCCATCCGGTAGAGGGAGTGCAGCACGTTGAGGCTTTTCTCGGTGCAGTTGGCGTGCTCGATGGCGAGGAGCGCCGCCGGCTTCCCCTCCGCCTTGGCGCGGAGGATGTCCGCCGACTGCCTGACCAGCCCCACGTCGGCATCGTGGGCCGCGATGTCGGCGAGGAGGAAGCCGAAGCCGTCCATGGCGTAGGCGAGGTGGTTGTGGCGGGCCAGGGTGGCGTCGACGGCGAAGAAAGCCGCGTCGATGCCGCTCTCCCGCATCTTGGGGAAGTCGATCTGGATAGGCTTGGCCACCTTGTCCGGGTACTCGCCGCGGACAAACGCCACGACGCCGTAGAAGGTGTCGTCCGAGACGCTCTCCCCCGTCTGCAGACTGAGATTCCCCCGGCGGATGTGGGCGACGATGGTGTCGTTGTGAGAGTCAATCACCAATGCCTCGCGGTGGAGCTGCTGATAGTCCATTCTTTGTACCCTCGCTTCCCGTTCTATGTCTCAGTATGTTACACCAGCTGGGGATATATGGGGCATACCGATATCCAGAAGAGGGATAGATGCCTTGCCCTGCTGAATGAAGTGGGCCGGTGTAGGGGCGGCGTTTCGCCGCCCGAGGGCGCGGTGACCGCGCCCCTACGACCCTGGCGGCAGCATTTTCGCCCGAGTGGTCGCGGACGCTCCCCACGCTGTAACACCCGTATACCCAGGCTAGGAACGTCCCGGCAGAGAGGGGCAGCCAAACCGAGCCAGCCGTTGACCGTTCACCTTGCTGCGGTTACAATAGGTTTACCTTCGCAATTCGGGAGGGCAGACGATGGCTGCACCAGAGGCAATCCTCCATCTCGTGGAACGATTCGACGAACATAAGGAAGCATACCTCGCCGGTCGCTACAACGAGGCGCAGGCGCGCCAGGAGTTCATCAACCCATTCTTCAAGGCGCTGGGATGGGATATGGACAACAAGGAAGGCAACGCCGAAGCGTACAAGGACGTCGTCCACGAAGACTCCATCAAAGTATCCGGTGCTACCAAGGCGCCGGATTACTCGTTCAGGATTGGCGGCGTGCGCAAGTTCTTCGTGGAGGCGAAGAAGCCGGGCGTGAATATCAAAGAAGATTCGCCGTCCGCCTTCCAACTCCGCCGCTACGCTTGGAGCGCCAAACTGCCCCTCTCTATCCTGACGGATTTCCGTGGGCTCGCCGTCTACGATTGCCGCGAAAGGCCCAGCCGATCCGACAGAGCGTCCGTGGCGAGGGTGAATTACTTCACGTACAAGGACTATCTCACACGTTGGGACGAGATAGCCGACGTATTCTCGCGCCTGGCAATACCGAAGGGTTCCTTCGACAAGTACGCCCAATCGACCAAGAAGAAGCACGGTACGGCGGAAGTAGACGACGCCTTTCTGGAGGAGATGGAAGCCTGGCGAGAGCAGCTGGCGCGCAACATCGCCTTGCGGAACCCGTCCCTGACGCAACGGCAACTCAACTTCGCCGTCCAGATGACGATAGACAGAATCATCTTCCTCCGCATCTGTGAGGACCGGGGCATCGAGCCCTACGGCCGCCTGTTCAACCTGACCGTATCCGGCCTCATCTACGAGCAGTTGAAAGAAGTATTTCGGCAAGCGGACAGTCGCTACAACTCGGGGCTCTTCCACTTCCAGGACGAAAAGGGGCGTCCCGAGGCGCCCGATACGTTGACGCCGAAGCTCGTCGTCGACGACAAGGTGCTGAAGGAGATAGTGACGAGCCTCTATTATCCGGACAGTCCCTACGAGTTCTCCGTGCTGCCGTCCGACATCCTCGGCCAGGTGTACGAACGGTTCCTGGGCAAAGTCATCCGCCTGCAGAAGCACGGCAGTGGGCAGCGGGCCGTCGTGGAAGAGAAACCCGAGGTGCGCAAGGCGGGAGGCGTCTACTACACGCCCACCTATGTCGTCGAGTACATCGTCGACAACACGCTGGGAAAGTGGCTGGAAGGGAAGAAGCCAAAAGACGTAGAGAACCTCAAGGTGTTGGACCCGGCGTGCGGTTCCGGTTCCTTTCTGCTGGTCGCATATCAACACCTTCTGGACTGGTACAGGGACAGGTACCTGGATGAAGGCCACAGCAAGCACAAGAAGGCGCTGGAGCAGGCGCCGAACGGCGAATGGCGGCTAAGTACGGCGGAGCGAAAGCGCATCCTCCTGAACCACATCTACGGGGTCGATATCGACTCCCAGGCGGTCGAGGTCACGAAACTATCCCTGCTGCTCAAGGTACTCGAAGGTGAGTCTGGGCAGACAATCGACATGCAGTTGTCCTTTGTGCATGAACGTGCCTTGCCAGACCTGGCAGAGAACATAAAGTGCGGCAACTCGCTGATCGGCAGCGAGTTCTACGATACATTTCAGACCGATTTCTTGGAAGGTATGTACGACGTAAATGCCTTTGATTGGGCAACGGAGTTTGCCAAAGCCTTTGACCCAGACCGTAGAGGATTCGACGTAGTCATTGGTAACCCGCCATATGGCGCCTTGGCTTCAAGCACGCAGGTGCAGTACTATAGGCAACGCTATGACTGTGCATCCGGCAACTCCGACACGTATGCGCTGTTCATAGAGAAGTGCTCTGCCCTCCTGGCAAACAGCGGGTACCTGGGAATGATAACCCCGTCTGGATGGGTGTCTGCACCTTCTCACAAAGCACTCAGAGCCGAGTTCCTATCCAGATTCACACCTCAGTCATTCGCCACTATGCCTTACGATGTGTTTGGCGCCTACGTGGACACCGTGATCGTTACAGCGCAGCGAAAGGAAGCATCATCGGCTCCTACGACTTCCGGTGCGGTACCGGTCAACCTAGTAGTCTTTCCGCCTAGGTTCAAGGTGGCTTCACTCGCCGACTTCGAAACCTACTCCAAGCAGGGGGATGCTTCGAAGTGGCAGGTTGACGGCCGTGACGAACTACTGGTGACTCTGTCCGGGGCAGAATGGACAATTCTGCAGAAGGTGCAAGCCGTCGGGTCCACGCTTGGGCAAGTGTCTGATATCCAGCGTGGAGTCACCCCATTCCATCCAACTGCGGAGAGGCCCTCGGTCAATCCATTCCGAGCCTTCAACGGCACTGCAAGGCGCTACAAGTTGGAGCCCGGCACGGCAGTCTTCATTCAGTACGACGAGACGCTCGCTGAGTACAAACCGCCGCGCTACTTCCATGGGCCACGACTTCTCTTGCGTGAACTGATTAGCAGACAATTTCGGTTGCAGGCTGTCTTCACATCGCAAGACTTCATTACAAACAAGTCCATGCAGAGTATTCTCCTGGCGGACCCAAACTACAGTATCTTCTATCTGTTGGGGCTCCTAAATAGTAGACTTCTATCCTGGTACTTTCTTTCGGTTCATAGTGTTGGGCGTAGAGACGACTTCCCAAAGATTGTTCTAAAACAGACACGAGAGATGCCGTTCCGGGCTATCGATTCTACGAGCCCTTCGGACAGGAGGACGCACGACAAGGTGGCTATGCTGGTGCAGCAGATGTTGAGCCTGGAAGGTGAGCTGGCGGCCGCAGAGACAAGTCAAGAGAAGACGACAATGCTGCGGCAGATTAACACCGTGGATAGGCAAATCGATGCGCTGGTCTACAGCCTCTACGGCCTCACCGACGAGGAGGTCAGGATCGTGGAGGCGTCGGGCCGTTGACCTGTAGCAACCCAACCAGCCCATCGGATGTAGGCCAGCAGGTGTGCGACTGGCTACGTGAGAGTGTACCGCGCTCGCCCCGAGCAGCATACACCAGTTCGTAGACTCGGCCAGGTCTTGCGCAGTAGGGTAAAGGAAGGCTAATAAGGGGACGAGAATGGCTCACACCACTCAGACGCCCCGGAGTCCTGTTCCGAGACGTCTGAGTGGCGAGCCGCTTACCCACTTCTGGCTCCGTTAGGGTGGAATGCCTGGTGCCTAGGCCCTTCCGCCTCCGGTCAGCTGCTTGACCACCGTCGGCAGCACCTTCTCGGCCCTCTCCTTGAGCAGGTCATCCGGCAGCCGGCCCGTGGGGTGCTCCACGACGGCCAGCGGATAGTCGGGCAGGCCCAGCACCTCCGCCCTCGCCCGGGCGGTGACGACGAACTTGTCGGTTATTACTGCCGCGGCCGGCTTGCCCCGGCGCTCGATCTCTATGGCGTCGTGCAGACTGCACGCACTGCACGACCCTCAATCGCCCACCGCCGCCACCACCGCGTCGCAGCGCGCCGCCAGCTCGTCCAGCAGCTCGGGCGCGGCCGGGCGGGAGGCGCCGGCCTTGCGGCGAACGACGAACTCGGCCGTGGGGTGCTCGCGCCTCAGGGCAGCGGCCAGGTGCGCGATGAAGCGGTCGGCGTTGAGCTTCGTGTTGTCCAGCAGCCCGATTACCTTGCCGTCGAGGGTATCCAGGCGCGGGGCGCGCTTTGCCACGCTCGCCGCTGGTCCGGCGGTGGGGTCCAGGATCACAAGGGGCTCGCTCATATTCCTACTCCTCTAGTTACAGTCGACGCAGACGCCGATGGGCTGGGTCTGGGGCAGGGACTGCCGCCCACCGGCCCACGGCGGTATGATGGCCGAGAAGCCGCCGGCCTCGCCGCCGGCCACGACGACGAGGAAGTCCTCGGGGTCGGCCACCAGGTAGCGCCGCCTCTCGTCGTCGCCTTCCTCGATCGCACCCGGGAGCTGCCCGTGGCGCTTGAGGTCGGCGACGCTGCGCCACGTGTTGGCGGCGAGGAACTCCTTGACCTGCCGCTTCGACCAGCCCGCCCGCTTGAGGACGGCCACGTGCTCGGGGCAGATCACGACCGCGTACTTCGCACCGGCGAACGAGGTGGCCCCGAGGGCGACCACGAAGGTCAGCAGCAGCCCCTCGGGGTCGAAGCTCGCGTGGTTGGATACCTGGTGCGGCCCCTCGGCCGCCATCACCGTCACCGTGCTCACCTCCGCCGGGAAGCCGAGGTCGACCCGCAGGGGCTCCCAGGGGGAGGCCCCCTCGTCCTCGGCCAGGCAGAAGGCGTACTTGCCGGGGTGGCCCAGGGTGGAGCGGTCGACGACGCCCGGCGTGGCCCCGCCCAGGTTCAGCAGGACCAGGCGCAGGGCCCGGCCGATGGTGGCGTTGGCCCGCGCCCCCGGCCCGAGGGCGTTGCCGCCGCCGTTGAGGCCGATCTCACGCGCCAGCGGGCCGCTGACGACGGCGAGGATGGCGGCGCCGCCGGTGGAGGCGGAGGCGCCGGAGAGGCCGAGGCCAGGCTTGCTCATCGCCTCCACGGCGGCGAAGACCACCGGGGCGTAGGCGGGGAGGCAGCCGGCCATCACGGCGTTGATCGCCACCTTCTCGGCGGTGAAGACCCGCCGCCTGTCGGGCACGCCGCCGAGGACGTCCCCGGGCTCATGGCCGCCGTTGGCGAGGAACTCGGCTACGCGTTCGGCCGTGGGCGGCACGACGGGCAGGCCATCGGTCCAGCCCATCCGGTAGCAGAACTCGATAGCTTCTACGGAGTCCTCGACGGAATGGGTACGCGAGGTGAGTTTCAGTTCTGGCACGGCAATCCTCCTGGGACGGACTCGCTAGGCCCACCGCCATTCTAGCGGTCGCGGATTCCCGACGCAAGGTGGTGAATCTGCGACCACTCCTCCTGCCGCTAAGCAGTCCGACGTAGCCGTTGCGGCCCGGGTGCCCGCTGCCGGGAGGGCCAACGGAGCCTCTGCTGGCGCTCCTGTCATCCCCACGGAAAGGGGAGCCCCCGCGAGGCCGCGGCTGCGCGCGGGCTCCCCTGGCGCGCAAGAGAGTGAACGTGCAGACCGTTCCCGAAGGAGCCGTTTACGTGTATGATTACAGGCGTCGTCTGGACTGCAAGCGGGTGGCGGAGGCGCCGGCGGCCGCGGTGGCGGTGGCGCTGCCCCCTACCCGCCAGGCGAAGGCGCCCGATCCGCGGGCCAAGGCCAAGCAGCGGGCCCAGCTCTTCGCCCGCACCTGAGGGCCACTAGCCACTTAACATGGACATTATCCCTGAGCAGTAGCGCTCTAATACTGAAGGAGGCAACTGTATGTCAGCCTTGATTCGAGATCTCGTAGACCAGGTTCGCGAGGCGTGCGCGGAGCCGCGCTACGCCGAACTGAAGTCAATGTGGACCGCCCATAACCGCCTCCAGAAGGCGCCGAAGGTGCCCGTCTACATCCACCTGCACCGCGGTTACACTCGCACTTGGCGAGAGATAATCCCGCCTGACGTGCTTGTCTCGGCTGATCCTCTGGAGCGCGATATCGAGCTGCAGCTGCGCCAGAAGCTCTTCCGCCATCGCCATATCCCGGATGACGAGGTGCTGCTGCCGACCATCTGGCTTGAACCGATCCGCCCGGCCGATAGGCCACCATTGTGGGGCGTCAATCTAGAATCTGAAGATCCGGATTGCCCGGAGGGGGCCTATACGTTTCGCCCGGCCGTGCGCGACGAAGCCGACTTCGCCCAACTGCGCCAACCCCACTACCAGATAGACGAACCAGCGACGGCTGCTCTGGTCGAGCGAGCGCGCGAGCTGGTGGGCGATGCACTGCCGGTGAAGCTGCTTACGAATGAGCTGCACGCTTGTCCTGCCGAATCCCTGGTGAAGTTCCTGGGCTGGGAGAGCTACCTGTACTCCTTCCTCGAGCGGCCTCAGTTCGTCCACGAGATGATGGGGTTTCTCACCGATAGCTTCATTGCCTACCAGCAGGAACGCGAGGCGAAGGGGGCGGTGGATGCCGAGTCATCGTGGCCGTTCCGGGTCCATTACGAGGAACTGGGCCCCGACGAGCCAGCAGACCGCCTGCGCTCCTGCTGGCTGTACGTGGCCGCCCAATCCACCGGCACCATTTCGCCGGCCATGTACGCCGAGTTCGTGCACCCGTACAACGAACGCATCGTGGGTCTGTATGGAGAGCATCGCATCTACTATCACGGCTGCGAGGACCTGACGCCCAAGCTCGACATCATCGCCCAGCTGCCCGGACTGCGGCGTTTCGACGTTGGCGCCTGGACGGACCTGGCCGCCTGCGTGGCCAAGTTCGAGCGCCGGGTGGTGCTGGAGGTGCAGGTGCATCCCGGCAAGACGATCCTCTCCGCTGACCCGGCCGAGATGCGCCGAGACCTCGAGCGCATTGTCTCTATTGCGGGCGACTGCATAATCGACGTCAACCTCTCCGACGTGGAGACGGTGAAGGGCGATCCTAGCATCCTTACGACCTGGGCCCGTATCGCGCAGGAGGTCACCGGGGGATAAAGGACAAAACAAGAAGCCCCATTTCTGGGGCTTCGGTGGTGAGCCGCCACAGACTCGAACTGTGAACCGGCTGATTAAGAGTCAGCTGCTCTGCCAATTGAGCTAGCGGCCCTGGCGGTGGTTTCCCGTCACCAGCAAGCCGGATTATAACATATCCTTCGCCCGGCGTGCAAACCCGGCGGGGTTCCGAGGTTCCACCACGAACCGGGTGGGCGAGTTGGTGGGTAAGTGAGGGGTTGGCTTGAGTCAAGGGGGCAGGGCGCCGTAGTGCCCGGCTTCCCGGGCACTACGGTTTTGGTCTAAGCGGTTTCGGCCCAGGTAGAACCTAGCCGATGGCGTCGCTAATCCGGCGTAGCCGCTTCTCACGGTCCGTCACGAAGCGCTCGATCCCCGCCAAGATGTGCTTGGGATCGAGGTGGGCCTCCTCGATCAGCTCGTCGAGGTTGCCGCCGGTGCGCCAGCGATCATCGTGGTCGGACGACAGCGTGTACTCGGCGGAAATCTCGCTCCCGAACCAATCATGCATCAGGCGCCGCGCGCGATTCGTAATGGCCATCGAGTCCAGCTTGTCGGCGAAGGTTAGCACCTCGCCCTGGTACTCCTGAGGCTGTAGCGCGAAGAGCTGCGGCGAGATGGCCGCGACTACCTTCACGTTCAGCCCCGCCTTGTCCAGCTCAGGCAGCACCTTGACCAAATTGGCGGTCGAGGATGTGCCCTGGACGATGACGGTACCCATCGGCTTCCGGTCGGTGCGATACGGACGCATTATGTAGGCGCCCCGGGCGGCGGCGAAATGCGAGGGTATACCCAGCGCTTCCCGGTCGGGGACCTCGATCGTCGGCCGCGTCAGGTGCAGGGCGACGATGGGGGCCTTCTGCCCCAAGGCGGCGGCCAAAACGACCGGCACCTCGTTGTGCTCCCAGGGGTGAACGTCGATAACCGACCCATCTGGGAACAGCTGGGTGACGCCCGGCGAGAAGATGCCGAAGTGGGTGCGGGAATCGTCGGCGGTCTCGGGCCCGGAGTGGCCGGCGACCCAAAGAACCTTGCCCACCTTGAGCTGGCAGTCTTGCGCCAACTGGCTGAAGAGGCGCATCGGACCAAACATCAGGTAGACGAAGGCGCCGTAGGTCGAGGTTGCGCCGTAGTATCCTTGGAACTCCTCTTCGGGGTTCTGGGCAAAGTTGACGGTTGCCATGCCGGTGGCGATGCCGGAGTTGGCAAACTCCGTGATCTCCTGGGGGAGGAGCGCTCCCGTTGGATTGGAGTTGCGATCGTACTTGCCCCAGCCTTCGAAATCGCCGAACTTCTGGCGGAAGCCCGCGATGTTGGTGGAATCGGCTAGGTCGGCCGACGAGGCGATGAATAGCGGGCGGTTGTAGTTTTCCTTGCCGAAGGCGTTGGCCCAGGCGCCCCACTTCGCCAAGGCGGAGCGGTTGGCGACTTTCGTGCCCGGCGCTGCGAAGAGCTCCTTCGGGTAGTTCTCGTAGTCGTAGAGGCGGCGGTCCGTCCACGGATTCTTGGCCACGTCGAGCCGGAAGGAGGGAATCGTCTCCGGAACCGAATCGCCCAGGGCGACCAGCCTGTCTGCCAGGTAGTCCACCAGCTCTTGGTCGGCGCGAATCACATCGGCCACCACCTTCAGATTGGCGCGGAACTGCTCCTGAAGCTCGGCGGGGTCCTTCGGGGCCGGCTCATCGTGTCCCACGAAGCTGGTGCCGTACTTCTCGGCGAATTCGGCGCGTAGCTTCCAGAAGGCCGGCGAATTCAGGGCGTGCGGGGCGCCGTGCGACTTGTTATCATAGACGCCATAGCCGCGACCCTTGCGCGTCTTGAGGTAGGCCATCGAGGGGACTTTGTCCGGGTTCGGGGTGAAGGCGAGGTCGAGGATGGTCTTGGTCACGTCCGACCATTCGGAGCCGTTCTTCGCGTTCCGGACGCGCCAGCCGTGCGAGGAGGACCAATCGCCGGGACAGCCAAAGACGACCGATGAAATGGCCTGATCGTCGATGCCGTAGTCGTTCCAGTCGACGACCAAGTGCAGGTTGTCCAGACCGAGACCGTAGGCCGAGTTGGAGGTCTCGTGGAAGGCGCCGGGGGTGAGTCCGCCCTCGCCCTCGAAAGCCCAGACCTTAACGCCCTCCGCGCCCGCGATCTTCAGGGCGACGGCCTGACCGGCGGCCGGGGCGAAGCCATGGCCCGAAGGGCCGGTGTTGAACTTGAGGAAGAGCGTCTTGCCCTCCATCTCGGCGTGGCCAGAGAGGCCCTTGTTGCGCCGGAACTTCAGGAGATCTTCCCACGTCAGCTGGCGCTCGGCAGCCTTGGGGACCAGATACTTCGGGTCGCCGGTCTGCTCGTACTTCACACGCAGCGCCTCGTTGAAGACGGCCAGGGCAGCGTAAATCAAGGGCACGGTGTGCCCACCTACAAGGACGAAGCGGTCTGTGAAGCGCTTCTCAGGGTGGCGGATGTCCCAGCGCATCGCGCCGGAAAGGAGGGTAGCTACCACGGCGTGGACCTTGGATCGCGAGCCCCCGGGGTGCCCGCTCTGGCGGTAGTTCACGGGGATGTCGACATACTGGTCGATGAGATCCTTGATCTTCTCCCACTGCGGGAAGTGAGTGGAGAGTTCCTCGTACCGCGCCTGAATCTCTGCTTCGCTTGCCGATCGCGCACTTTCACTTGTCACGGGTCAACTCCTTCAGCGTTTTTACCGCATACAGCTGTACTTGCCTCCCACACTGGAGCTGTACAGCCCGCTGGCTAGGTCGGAATGAGTAGTTGCGCAAAGTTGGCCTCTGCGTCCGACAGAACAACTACAGCCAAAGACTTGCCTGCCGCCAGCAAACCGGAGGCGATTCCCAGCGGACACGAAACGCCGCAGCTCGCCGTCACGCCCTGGTGCGGGATACGAAGCTTGCTGCCGGCCGCGTCAGTGCGGGAGAACCCCCGCTCACTGGCGTTTGGGCTCCTACTTGCCCTGCCTGCTGGCCCAGTCGGCCTCGAAGCGCTGCAGGCCGTTCTTCGTCAAGGGATGCTCCACCATCTGCATCAGCACCTTGTACGGTATCGTCGCGATGTGGGCGCCGGCCTTGGCCGCGTTCACCACGTGCAAGGGATGGCGGATGCTGGCGGCGATGACCTGCGACGGCAACCCGTAGTTCCGGTATATCTGCACGATGTCGGCTACGAGCGCCATGCCGTCGTGCCCGATGTCGTCGAGCCGGCCCAGGAAGGGGCTAACGTAGGTGGCGCCGACGGTAGCCGCGAGCAGTGCCTGGTTCACCGAGAAGCAGAGGGTCAGGTTGGTCTTGATCCCCTCTTTCGACATAACCTTGGCTGCCGCCAAGCCGGCGGTCGTGATCGGAACCTTGATGACGACATTGTCGGCCCACTTCGCAAGGTCGCGCGCCTGCGAGATCATGGTCTCGGTGTCGGGCGCCGTGACCTCGGCGCTGATCGGGCCGTTGACGAGCGAGCAGATCTCCTGGATCGTCTCCCGGAAATCGGCCCCTTGCTCCTTGGCCATTAATGACGGGTTGGTGGTGACCCCGCAAATGACCCCCATCTGGGCCGCCTGCCGGATCTCCTGTATGTTCGCCGTATCAAGGAATATGCGCATAGCCTATCACCCCTCTGTGTCGCTTCTGCTGCCGGTCCAAGCCTTCCCTCATTCTACTCTATGCCCACATCTGCTGCAACGGCAGGGGCCGCTGATCTCCATCGCGGAGGGTCGCCCGGCAGGCCGCGATAAAGCCCAGGAACAGCGGGTGCGGCCGGTTGGGGCGCGACTTGAACTCGGGATGGAACTGCGAGCCCACCATCCAGGGATGGTCCCTGTACTCCGATATCTCGACCAGCTTGCCATCAGGCGAGATGCCGCTTACGCTCAGCCCCACCTCTTCCAGCGGATGCAGGTAGTCGTTGTTGAACTCGAAGCGGTGGCGATGGCGCTCGGAGATCTCCGCCTGCTGGTAGGCGCCGTAGGCGTGCGTGCCGGGGATCATGCGGCAGGGGTAGTGGCCGAGGCGCATCGTGCCGCCCTTGTCCGCGATGCCGCGCTGCTCCAGCATCAGGTCGATCACCGGGTCGGGCGTGTCGGGGTCAAACTCGGTGCTGTTGGCCTTGCCGAGGCCGAGAAGACGGCGTGCGGCCTCGATCACCATGACCTGCATGCCCAGGCACAGCCCCAGGTACGGGACCTCGTGTTCGCGGGCGTACTCGGCGGCCCGGATCATGCCCTCGACGCCGCGATAGCCAAAGCCGCCGGGCACGACGATGCCATGCAGGTCGTGCAGAATCGCCGAGGGGTCGCCCGTCTCCAGGGTTTCCGAGTCGATGTAGTCGATCACGACGTCGACGTTGTGGCCGAGGCCGGCGTGGCGGATCGCCTCGCGCACCGAGATGTAGGCGTCGGGCAGGGAGACGTACTTGCCGACCAGACCCACGCGGATCTCCGGCCTGGGCTGGCGCATGCTCTCCACCATCTCCCGCCAGTCGTTGAGCTGGGGCTCGGTGGCGGGCAGCCCCAGCTTCTCCACGACGAAGTTGCCGAGCGTGGCGTCCTCCAGCACTAGCGGTACGGAGTAGATCGTGTCGGCCGTGATGAGGGGGAAGACGCCGCGGTCTTCGACGTCGCAGAAGAGGGCTACTTTCTGGCGCATCTCGTCGCTGATGGGGTAGTCCGAACGCAGGACGATGGCGTCGGGCTGGATGCCCATGCTGCGCAGCTCCTTGACGCTGTGCTGGGTGGGTTTGGTCTTCAGCTCGCCGGTGGAGGCGATGTAGGGTAGCAGGGTGACGTGGATGTAGAAGCTATTGCCATGCCCGAGCTCGCGGCGCAGCTGGCGGATCGTCTCGATGATCGGCTGGCCCTCGATGTCGCCGACGGTGCCGCCGACCTCGCAGATCACGACGTCGGCCTTGGTATGCTCGCCGATCGCCAGGATGCGGGCCTTGATCTCGTTCGTGATGTGGGGAATAACCTGGATGGTGCCGCCGAGGAAATCTCCCCGTCGCTCCTTGGCGATGACGGAGGCGTAGACCTTGCCCATTGTCACGTTCGAGTCGCAGGTGAGGTCGACGTCGATGAAGCGTTCGTAGTGGCCGAGGTCGAGGTCCGTCTCGGCGCCGTCGTCCGTGACGAACACCTCCCCGTGCTGGAAGGGGTTCATCGTACCGGGGTCTACGTTGAGGTAGGGGTCGAACTTCTGGGCGGTGATGCGTAGGCCACGGCTCTTGAGAACGCGCCCGATCGCCGCGACGGTTATCCCTTTTCCCACCGAGCTCGCCACACCGCCGGTGACGAAGATATACTTAGGCATAGCTTCTCCTCAAACAACAGGTCACGATGCGCCGGAATGCAGGTGTAGTCCAAACCGGCCTATTGTAACAAATCACGATTGCTCGTCACCACCCGGCTGACAGGCGAGCCCAGAGCACGTAAGGCAGGCCGGCCCGCCGCATCTTCTCCTGGGTAGCGGCAATGTCGTACTCCACGCGCCGAAAGCGCAGGGTTCCCCCAGCCGTGTCAAGGATGGCATAGGCGGCCCGGGGGTCGCCGTCGCGGGGCTGGCCGACACTGCCCGGGTTGACGATCAGTCTCCGTTCCCCCAGCCGCACCACCGTGTCCGAGGATGGGTGCTGGCTGCCGGCGGGCTCTCTGCCGGCGGGGCTGAGGAACACCGCGGGGACGTGCGTGTGGCCTACCAGACAGTACTTGGTGTCGAAGTAGCGCAGATTGGCCGCCGCCTGACCGGAGTCCAGGATGTACTCCCAGATCGGCTCGCGAGGGCTGCCGTGGGCGAGGGTGAACTCGCCTACCGTTAGCTCGCGCGGCAGATTGCGGATGATCTCCTTGTTGGTATCCGTGAGCTGCGCGGACGTCCAGAGGTTCGCCGTTTGGGCGTCGGGGTTGAAGCTAGAGAGGTCGAGCTTGCCCACGGAGGCCCAATCGTGGTTGCCGGCGATGGCCAGGTGCTTTTGCTGAAGAAGAAGGGCGAGACATTCGTTGGGGTCAGGACCGTAGCCGACTGTATCGCCGAGGCACCAGACCTCGTCCACACTCGACATATCCGCCAACACCGCCTGAAGAGCGGCCAGATTGCTGTGGATGTCCGAGATGACAGCCACTAACATTCCTCACCACCTGCTCCAACCTGGCACACCGAAGGAGTATAGCACACGACGGCGTTGTCGGCAACGCCAAGCGCAGTGTATAATGCCGCTGTGAGAGTGTCCGAAATCGGCGAATTTGGCCTCATCGACCGTCTTCAGCAAGAGTTCTCCGGCCCCGCGCCGGGCATAGTCATCGGTATCGGCGACGATACCGCGGTTTGGCGCTCTTCCGGATTGGCCCTGGCGACGACCGACACGCTGGTGGAGGACGTCCACTTTCGCTTTGCGACTATCACCTGGGAAGAGCTGGGCTGGAAGTCCCTTGCCGTGAACCTGAGCGACATCGCCGCCATGGGTGGCGAGCCCCAGTACGCGCTCCTCACGCTGGGCCTGCCCGGCGACGCCGAGGTGGAGGGCATCCTCACCATGGCGCGCGGGCTGGCGGCCGCCGGACGCGAGTTCAACACCGCCGTCATCGGCGGCGACATCGTCGGCTCGCCGCGGGCGATGTTCGTCACCGTCGCCCTCTACGGCGCCATTCCGGAGGACGAGCACGCCTCGCCCCTCTTGCGCTCCGCCGCCCGGCCCGGCGACCTCGTGGGCGTCACCGGCTGGCTCGGCCGGTCGGCGGCGGGCTTCCACCTCTTGTCGGGTGAGCGACAGGCCCCACGGGAAGCGCTGGCCGAATTGCGCCGGGCCCACAACCGGCCCTGGCCGCGCGTGAAGGAGGGGCCGCTCCTGCGGCAGCTGGGCGTGAAGGCGGCCCTTGACATAAGCGATGGGCTGGCGGGCGACGCGGGGCATATGGCGCAGATGAGCGGGGTCGGCGTCCGCCTGCGGGCCGAGGCCCTGCCTGTGCACCCCCTCGTAAAGCAGACCTTCGGCGAGCAGGCGTTCGCGCTGGCGCTCACGGGCGGCGAGGAGTACGAGCTGCTGTTCGCGGCGCCGCCAGAGGTGCTGGCGCGGGCGCGGGAGGCGCTGAACGAACTAGGCACGCCGGTGACCGTCGTGGGCGAGGTCGTGGCGGAGCCCGCGGGGCAGGTCCTCCTCGCCTGGCCCGACGGCCGCGCGGAGCCCGTCGAGAAGGGCGGTTGGGACCACTTTCGTGGCTGAGCCGATGCGCACCTGGGACCTCGTCAGCGACGGGACGGAACAGACTCTCGCCTATGGTCGCCGGCTGGGCGGGTTGCTCGAGCCGGGCGACGTCGTCCTGATGGAGGGCCAATTTGGCGCGGGCAAGACCGTGCTATCGCAGGGCATCGCCCAGGGTCTGGGGGTGGCCGACTACGTTACGAGTCCCAGCTTCACGCTGATCAACGAATACCGGGCGGACCAGGCGCACGGAGGGCTGCGCGTCTATCACATAGACCTCTACCGTATAGAGGCCGCGGAAGAAGTGCTGGACCTGGGCCTGCTGGACTACCTGGGCGGCGACGGGGTGTGCCTGGTGGAGTGGGCCGAGCGGCTGGGCCCGCTGGTGCCGGCCGACTACCTTCTGGTAACGCTGGAGGTCATCGGCGACACGACGCGCGGGCTGCGCTTTGAGGCCTTCGGCGTCCGGCACGTCCGGCTGCTGGAGCGGTTTAGGAACGGTTTGACGGGCTGAGATATGCTGGTTGCGCTCGATACTTCGACCAAGTATGCTAGCATTGCCCTGTACGATGGGCAGGCGGTGGTTGGTGAGCTGAACTGGTTGTCCGGCGTTCAGCACACGGTGCAGCTGTTGCCAAACCTCGAGCGGCTGCTCTCGCTGCGGCAGCTCGACGTCGGCAGTCTGCGAGCGGTGGCGGTGGCCCTGGGGCCGGGGAGCTTCACGGGGTTGCGGGTGGCCGTGAGCCTGGCCAAGGGCCTCTGCCTGGCCCGGGGTTTGCCCTTCGTCGGCGTAGGCACGCTGGCGGCCACGGCCTACGCCCAGGCCTTGGTCTGCAAGCAGGTGTGCGCGCTGATCGACGCCGGGCGCGGCCAGCTCCACGGGGCGCTGTACCCGGCCGGCGAGCAGACCTGGCGCCCGGAGGGGAGCAGCGGCATCCTTCCGCTGGCGGACCTGCTGGGGCTCGTACGCGAGCCGACGCTCTTCTGCGGCGAGGCGGCCAGCCAGGCGGCTCTGATTAGGGAGAGGCTGGGGAAACTGGCTGTCATCGCGCCGCCGGCGGCGAGCGTCCGGCGAGCGGGGTATCTGGCCGAGCTTGCCTGGCGACGCTACGAAGCCAAAGACTTTGACGACCTGGCGACGGTACAGCCGCTGTACCTCTCCCGGCCGGCGGTGCCCCCACCGCGGGGAAAGTCCTCGTGGTCTCTGGAACAGCGCCTGCATGGACCCGGCAGCGGGGGACATTGACAATGGCATATCCGGACGGAGTCCCGCGCAAAGGAGCCACGGCAATTGCAGTACGTCTTGCGACCGATGCGGGTTGATGACGTCGACGAAGTAATCGAGATAGAGCACGAATCGTTCTCGCTTTCGTGGCCCGCCTCGGCCTACCGGCGGGAGATCCGCGACAACCGAATGGCCCGCTATCTGGTGATCGAGCGCGCCGACGCCATGCGCAGGGTGCCGATTCCCGAGAGCAGGCCGCCTCAGGAAGGCACGGTCAGACGGCTCCTGCGGTCGTTCCTGAAGACCGGCGACGGCAAGCGCCCGCCCTTGGAAGTGACGATTGTCGGCTACGCGGGCCTCTGGCTGATGGTGGACGAGGCCCACATCACGACGATCGCCGTGCGCCCGGAGTATCGAGGGCAGGGTTTGGGCGAGCTCCTCATGGTCGGTTTGATCGATACCGCGATGGAGCTGGACGCGCGCTGGGTGACGCTCGAGGTGCGCGCGTCCAACACGGTGGCGCAGAATCTCTATAAGAAGTACACTTTCCATGGCGAAGGCGTCCGTAAAGGCTACTACAGCGACAACCACGAGGACGCGCTCATCATGTGGAGTGAAGAGATCAGGACGCCCGCCTTCAAAGAGAAGTTCAAGGTTCTGAAGGGGAACCTCGAGCGGCGGCTCCAGGAGGAGAACTAGGATTTCCGTGTCTCCCACTCTGGTTCTGTTCGACGGCAACGCCCTGTTGCACCGCGCCTTCCACGCCATTCCCCCCCTCACGACAAGCAAGGGTGAGCTGGTGAACGCGGTCTACGGTTTTGCCTCCATGCTCATCAAGGTGCTCGGCGAAGTGAAGCCGGGCTACCTGGCCGTGGCTTTTGATCGGGCGGCGCCGACCTTTCGCCATGTCGAATACGAGGCCTATAAGGCACAGCGACGCGGTCCCCCGGAGGGGCTGTACGAGCAATTCAACCGCGTCCGGCAGCTGCTGGAGGCCTTCGGCATCCCCACCTACGAGCTGGACGGCTTCGAGGCCGACGACGTCCTCGGTACGCTGGCAAGGAAGGCGAGCGAGGAAGGGGTCGAGACCGTCATCGTGACGGGCGACGCCGATGCGCTGCAATTGGTGAGCGACCACGTGCGCGTGCTCACGCCCCGGCGCACCTTTGCCGACACGCAGATGTTCGACGTGGCCGGCGTTCAGGAGCGGTACGGCCTGGCGCCCCACCAACTCATCGACTACAAGGCGCTCAAGGGCGACCCCTCCGACAACATTCCCGGCGTACCGGGGGTGGGCGACAAGACGGCCGTGCGCCTGCTCCAGGAATATGGCGATCTGGATAGCATCTACGACCACCTGGACGAGGTGAAGGGCAGGGTGAAGGACCTGTTGGCCACGCACAGGGACCTGGCCGAGCAGAGCCGCCACCTGGCCACCATCGTGCAGGACGTGCCCGTGGGGTTCGACCTGGAGGCTTGCCGGGCCAGCGGTTACGACCGGGCCCGGGTGGCCGAGCTGTTCCGCGAGCTGGAGTTCCGAAGCCTTGTCTCCCGCCTGCCGGCCACCCTGGATGGCGAGCAGCCGCGTCCCGTGGCAGCCCCCGCGCCCGGACCCGCCGCCCCGGCGGAGGCGCCGCAGCAGATGTCGTTCTTGGGAGAGACCGCGCCGGCACCCGCGGCGATAGGCACCATCACCGTGCCGACCGCGCTGGGCGACTACCGCATCGTCAACACGAAGGAGACGCTGGGCGAGCTGGTGAGGCTGCTGCAGGCCGCTCCCTACATCTCGCTGGACATCGAGACCACCTCACTGAATCCCAGGCAGGCAGCCTTGGTCGGCTTCTCGCTGGCCGTGGAGCCCGGCCGGGCCCACTACATCCCGGTGGGCCACTCTCCCCTTGTCACCGCCGAAGAGGGGCAGCTGCCGATGGAAGAGGTCGCGGCCAGCCTCAAGCCCGTGTTGGAGGACCCCAAGCGGCCCAAGGGCGGGCACAACATCAAGTACGACATGCTCGTGCTCGCCGAGCACGGCGTCGAGCTGCAGGGAGTGGTCTTCGACTCCATGGTGGCGGCCTACCTGCTGGAGGCCTCCTCGCGCCCGCTGGGCCTGAAGGACATGGCCTGGGCGCGGTTGGGACTGGAGCTGGTGCCGATTACCGAGCTCATAGGCAAGGGCCGCAACCAGATCACGATGGCGGAGGTGCCGGTGGCGGCCGCCTGCACTTACGCCTGCGCGGACGCCGACGTCGCCCTTCGCCTGCGCGAGCAACTGGTGCCGGAGCTAAAAGAGGCCGGCCTGTGGGGCCTTCTGGAATCGGTCGAGATGCCCCTGGTGCCGGTGCTGGCGCGGATGGAGCGCGTCGGCGTGGCGCTGGACATTCCTTACCTCAAGAAGATATCGGACGAGCTGTACCAGCGGATCAAGGAACTCGAGCTGCGCATCTACGCCGAGGTGGGGCATCAGTTCAACCTGAATAGCCCCCAGCAGCTGGGCACCGTACTCTTCCAGGAGCTGGGGTTGCCCAGCGCCAGGCGGACCAAGACCGGCCACAGCACGGAGGCCGCGATCCTCGAACGGCTGCGCGGCGCCCACCCGGTGCTGGACATGATCCTCGAATACCGCCAGCTCGTGAAGCTGAAGTCCACCTACGTGGACGCCCTGCCCGCGCTGGTCGACGCGCACACCGGGCGCGTGCACACTTCGTTCAACCAGACCGTGGCCTCGACGGGGCGGCTCAGCTCGAGCGATCCTAACCTGCAGAACATACCCGTGCGCACCGAGCTGGGACGGCGCGTGCGCCGTGCCTTCATTGCGGAGCAGCCGGACCACCTGCTACTGTCGGCGGACTACTCGCAGGTGGAGCTGCGGATACTGGCCC
The DNA here is from genome assembly GCA_021847625.1 of Chloroflexota bacterium. The sequence goes on along the minus strand of JAJZQK010000005.1, from coordinate 2,263 downwards.
ACATCACGCGGGACGAGCGACTGCTGGACGCCTTTGCCGCCGACGAGGACATCCACGCCGCTACCGCCGCTGAGCTGTTCGGCGTGCCCCTTTCTAGCGTGACGTCTGACATGCGCCGCCTGGCCAAGACGGTCAATTTCGGCGTTCTCTACGGCATGAGCGAGTACGGCCTCTCCCAGCGGGCGGACCTCTCCCGTCAGGATGCCGCCGAGTATATCGCTCGCTACCTGGGCAAGTACGAGGGGGTGCGCCGTTACATCGAGAGCACGCTGGCCGACGTCAGACGGGACGGCTACGTCAGCACCCTGCTCGGCCGGCGACGGCCGATACCGGAGGTGACGTCCTCCGTGTATGGGCTCAGGCAGGCGGCCGAGCGGATGGCGATCAACGCCCCCATCCAGGGCACGGCCGCGGACATCATCAAGTTGGCAATGATCAACCTCGACCGCGCCTTGCGGGAGTGTGGGGAAGGAGCGCGGATGCTTCTGCAGGTGCACGACGAGCTGGTCTTGGAGGTGCCGCGCGAGCGCCTTACGGAGTACGTGGACCTCACGCGGGAGATGATGGCCAACGCCTACCCGCTCAGCGTGCCGCTAAAGGTCGACGTCAGCGCCGGCCCGAACTGGGATGAGCTCAAGGACGTGTAATGCCGGAACTACCTGAAGTCGAGACGATTGTCGCTGGCTTGCGCCCCTTGGTCGGGGGGCGCTGCATTTCGGATACGGAGATTCACTGGTCGGGGAGCGTCGGCGGGATGGACCCCGCCGTCTTCAGAGACCGCCTGGTCGGCCAGTGCATCGCGCGGATGACGCGCCGCGGCAAGTTCATTCTCCTGTACCTGGACGGAGGCGACGTGCTCCTCGTCCACCTGCGGATGACCGGCCGGCTGCTGCTGCGGCCGCGCGAGGCAGAGGCGGACCCTTATACCCGGGTGATCATTGGGCTGGAGGGCAATGAGGAGTTGCGCCTGGCCGACCTGCGCAAGTTTGCCCGCCTGGTCGTGGTAAGCCAGGGTGAGGAGGAGGCGGTGCTGGCCAAGCTGGGCCCGGAGCCGCTGTCCGAGGATTTTACCGTCGAGCATCTCGCCAATTCCCTTGGCAAGCGCAAGGCGCCGATCAAGACGCTCTTGCTTGACCAGACGGTCCTGGCGGGGCTGGGGAACATCTACGCCGACGAGGCGCTCTATCTGGCGGGCCTGCATCCTCTACGGCGAGCGGACAGCCTGAGCGTAGAGGAATGGCAACGCCTGCACGAGGCGATTCGGCGCACGCTCGAAGAGGGGATAAGGAACCGGGGGACAACCTTCAGTCAGTACCGGGACGGCGAGGGCCGTCCCGGCGGTCACCAGCACTGTCTCAACGTCTACCGGCGCACCGGCGAGGCCTGTCCCCGCTGTGGTGGGCCCATCGAACGCCTGGTCATTGGCGGCCGCAGCAGCCACTTCTGCCCGCGCTGCCAGGTCTGAAGTAAGGCCAAAGTGGAATCCGCATGTACGGGGTGTGCCTGCCCATGGCTGAGCATAGCCTGGAGACTTGCGATGAGCGATGTCCTCGATCTGTTTGGGCACTGGCAACTGGACAACTGCCAGGTGCTGGATCGGATGTATCGGGCTCCCACCCCGCGCGAGCGGGAACGTTGGCACGCCCTCTGGCTCCTGGGCGGGGCCTCTCGGCAGCCCAGGTAGCCGAGGCGTTGGGCAGGGACGCCCACACGGTCGGAATTTGGCCGGAGGACTTCCAGAGATCAGGTCCGGCGAGCCTAGCCTTCGAGCAGACGGATGGTTCCCCCCCGCCCCAAAACGCGGAGGAACAGGTCGAGCTGCAGGCTGCGGCACAGGCGCCGCCCAGGGAAGCTGGGATCGATATCGTGGACGAGACCCGTTTCCGGGCCGATGCCGACCTGCGGGGCAAGTGGGTGCTCCGTGGCGAGCCGGCCCTGGTGGAGTCCACCAGTCCCCGGCTGGGCGCGAAGGCCACCTACTACTCGGCGGTCTGCTTGGAGAGTGGCGAGGTCCAGCATATGGAGGCGGGCGGGAACCGCACGGCAGAGACCTCCGCCGCCTTCCTAGTACAGATGGGCAGTCTCTTCGGCAGGCTGGCCGAGCGCACCGACGAGGTCAAGCGGCGCTGCCGAATCCGCCTTCAGGCCAAGGCCGACGCCCTTGTCCCAGTGCCCGTCGATATGCTCCCTCAAACTGACCACACAACTCCGGCAAATCGCTTTAGCCCGAAGAACGTCACCTAAATTATCAAAGAAGGAATTG
>JAJZQK010000491.1 GCA_021847625.1 Chloroflexota bacterium | reverse complement strand
GCGATAGCGGCGTCGCCGCCTGCCCCGAGCCCTTCGTCCCGGTAACGGAGGCGCTGACCGAAGGCGCGGACGTGAGCGAGGCGTGGCGGCGCGGTGCCCGGACAGAGCGTTCCAGGTTCGACCAGGACTTCCTCGGGCTGGCGGCCTGCGAACTCTGGAAGCGCTACTGCCCAGAAAACCCGTCGATCGAGATGCTCGACGACTGGATGCAGGAGGGCTATCGCCTCGTGGCCGAAAGGGCAGTGGAGCAGGCATGTGATTGGTGGCAGGAGGTCTGGGACGTCATCAGGCCACGACTCCAAGCAAGGATGCGTACCTGCGACGAGGCGTCCGTAGTGTTTACAGGCACCCAGTGCCTCTTCAACTGGGTACAGGACTTCGCCGAAGCAGTGCAGCATGCCGCCCATAAGGCGCAGCGGTACGGGGCTATTGGGGCCCGCTTCTGCCGTGAGATCCTCGGGCAGTTCACAGGCGAGGACGACCTCTTCCGGAACAACTTCCGCGCCGACCTCGGCGAGTTGCATTTCCTTGCGGGCCAGGATGCCGAGGGCGAGCGCGTCCTTCTCGACCTTATTGCGGACCACCCCGATCGCAGCCAAGGCTACGCGCGGCTTTCCGACATGTTCTCCTGCGGCGCTAATCCAGGGAGCCCGCCTCGGGACCTTCCGCGGGCCATCCGAATCCTGGAGGAGGCGCTGGCCCGACCGGTGGCCGACGTTGCTGATTACGACCTGGCTCTCCGGCTGGAGGACTTGCGAGAAGAGGGCATGGCGCATGGTCTGGTCAGCCCATGATGGTTTCGTGTTTCACGCTTGGGGTCAGTATCGGCAGCCCGTCGAGCAGCGCACGCCGCGCCTCTGGCGTAGCGGGAGGCTGATGTGAGTGCGTTCGACGAAGGCGAGGGCCAACAGCTCGACTTCAAATCCCTCCGGAAGGTGACGGGAAAGACCGCCGACTTCGCGGAGCTCGCGTGCGACTGCGTGGGCTTCGCCAACGCTGCGGGAGGCCGGATCGTCATCGGCGTCGAGGATGGCAAGGAGGCCCCGCCGCACGATCAGCAGATCGAGTCCAGCATCGTCGACACCTTGAGGAAGCGGATCGGCGAGCTCACGGTGAACGTCACTGTCGTGCCAGAGCTCCGACAGCACGAAAACGGCGGGGCATACGTCAGCCTGTTCGTGCAACGCAGTCTCGGCGTCGCATCGACCAGCGACGGCCGGTACTTCGTCCGCGTGGGCGACACATGCCGGCCGGTCGTGGGCGACGAGGTGCTCCGGCTTGCGGACGAACGCCCGACAACGCCCTGGGAGACGATGACGTCGCTTGCCATTTCTGCCGGCGCGGCCGACCGCACCAAGGTGGCCCGCCTGATCGACGCTCTACGCGCCTCCGAACGCGTCAAGCCTTCGGTGAAGGAGAAGTCAGATGGCGAGCTGCTCGAGCACTACCTGCTTTCCCGCAACGGCGTGATGACCAACCTGGGCGTGCTCCTCGTCGGGACGGCGGCCGATCGGGCGCGCCTGGGGACCGCGCCGATCGTCCAAGCGATCCGGTATGACGATCGCGGGGTCAAGGTTGCCAAGTACGTCTGGGACGACCACACCCTCTCGCCCATCGAGCTGCTTGATGCCATCTGGTCGGAGATTTCTGACTTCCGGGAAACATACGAGCTGCCTGCCGGGATGTTCCGTACCACCATCCCGGCGTTCGACGAGGCTGTTGTGCGCGAGTTGCTGGTCAACGCTTTCGTCCACCGCCCTTACACGCAGCGCGGAGACGTCTTTCTCAACCTCCGGCCTGACAGCCTGGAGGTCGTGAACCCGGGGCGACTGCCACTCGGGGTCACTCCCCACAACGTGCTGCACGAGAGCCGTCGCCGGAACGAGGCTCTCGCACGCGTCTTCCACGACATCAAGCTGATGGAGCGCGAAGGCAGCGGGATCGACCTCATATTCGAAAGTCTGGTCACAAGCGGGAGGCCGGCGCCAACAGTCCGTGAAGGCGCGGACTCGGTACATGTCTTGATACCCCGGCGAGTCGTGCATCCTGGGGTGGCGCGGCTTCTTTCGGTCTCCGAGCAACGCTTCCAGTTGACGCAGCGCGAGCGAATCACGCTTGGGTTGCTTGCCCAGGGCGAGGGACTCCGCACGGCCGAGCTGACTGAAGCGCTGGCGCTGTCGGACGCACCTGCTCTCAAGGCCTGGGTCGGGCGGCTCGTCGAGCTGGGCCTCTTGGCGGTTTCCGGCCGGACACGGGCAGCGCGGTACTTCGTGCCCCCTGGCCTACTGCAGTCCGTTGGGCTCGATCGCCAGACAACCCTTACGAGAGTGCAGCCGCACCGCCTCCGCGCTCTTGTTCTAGAGGATCTGGAGCGTTACCCCGGGTCGGCCCGTGGTGACATCCACCGGCGCGTAGGGGCGGAGATTCACGTCAGGAGCTTGTCACGCGTCCTGGCGGGGCTGGTCCAAGAAGGGGAGGTCGTGGCCGAGGGCAAGGGCCGATGGTGCAGGTACCGCCTCAAGCCTTCTATGGGACGCAAGGAATGAGCCCGCGGGTCGAGTGTTCCGTATGATCGCCGAAAGCCGCATCACGCCGGCCAATTCCTATAGGACACCTTGCCAGACTGTCCTATAGAGAGGAGTCCGTGTCCTATTGCACGCCGCTCACCAGAAGGTCGGCGTGACCCGACGCTCAAGAACGTGGTCAAAGCGAGTTCCCAGAATCGCTCTAGAACCGGATCCCCCCGCCGACGTAGATCCCCCGCTGGCGGCCGCTGTAGCCCAGGTAGCCGCCGGCTTCGACGAAGGCCTTCGAGCCCACGCTGACGCCGGCACCGACCTCGGCCAGATTCGCCTCGGCATCGAGGCCAACCTCAAGGGGCTGGCCGACGAGCCACCACGGGGTGCTGAGCTGAAGGGCTTCCACATCGACGGCCAGAACGCCCGGCACGGTGGACGCGAGAACGCCGATGCTACCGTGGCTCGGCGCCACGGACCGCGCAGGCTGGAGCTCGGCCGCCAGCGACGGTGCCGAGGCCGTGGCGGCCGCCGTGCTGCTCGCGGTCGAGGTGGTCGTCACGTCGATCTCGATCGGCGTTGAGTCGGTGGCGGTCGCCATGTCCGTCGAGCCGGAGTCAGTGCCAGAAGCCCGACCTTCGCCAGCCTGCACCGGATTCCCACCACCAGCACCCGGCGCGGGCCACTGCCGCGGCCAGTGGCGGATGACGATGTGGACGTGGGTCGAGGTGGCTGCCGCGGCTTGAGCGACGGCGGCAGCCGGTGGGGGCGTCGGGGCCACCGGCGCTGGCGTGCCCGCCACGAGAGGCAGACCATCGATCGGCCGCCGTGGCGACCCCGGCTGGCGCTGGCATGAGAAGTGGAGGACCAGGAGCAGGGCAACCAGCACCGCGGCGCCAGCGGCGATCGCCCAGCGCCCGATCTTCGCCTCGATGAACTCGAACATCATCAGTCCTCCACAACCGGCCCGAGCGTCAGGCCGAAGTCGCGCTCCAGGCCATAGTCGCGTCCATGCACGTGCCCTTGGCCCGCGGCGATGCAGATCTTCCGACTGCGGACGTCGTCCCGGAACGCCGGCAGCGCGCAGGCGGCCACCGCCTCGGCCAGAGCCATCAGCCGAGGCTCTTCGGGCCCGGCTGGCGCTGCGCCCTCAAAGCGAGCTCGCGCCTCGGGTTTGATCCCGCCGTCCTGGACGGCCACGTCGAAGCACAGCGCGAGGCCGCGCTCGGTCTTGAAGCCCAGCTCCGCGAAGATTCCGCGGGCTCGGTCCATGTAGCTCTTGCCGTGG
>JAJZQK010000490.1 GCA_021847625.1 Chloroflexota bacterium | reverse complement strand
TCTCTCTGCCCGGGCGCAAGGTCCCCACCAAGCCCCCAACGATAAGGATACGCGCCTTGACCCGGGTCGCGACCTTCGTAGTCGACCCCGATCCGGAATATGTTGGCGGGTACCCCGCCTGCCACAGAGCCTTCCTCGTACACGAAGCTGGGGTCCGGCGTGCCGCTCCTAAGCGTGACGTTGCCCGTGTTGGTCACCGTGACCGTAACCTTGAGCGTCGACCCGACGGCAACCAACGTCGGCGAAATGGCCTGGGCAGAGAGGTTGGCCGAGTACGTCGGCATCAGCGAGGGCATGCTGGCGCGGATGGAAGGCAGCAACTCCCACAAAGCCTGGCCGGGGCAGCTGGTGTTGTTTGGGTCGTAGGTCCAGTAGTCAGGGCAGAGAGTCTTGGCATAGCCGGCGTAGTCACGGTGGCTCGCAATCCGGGGCTTCGAAATCGCCACGCCGCTGCACGTCTGGATGATGTTGGCGTCTTCTTGCGGGTTCAGACCACGTTGGGCGAACTTCCAGGCCATGAGGCTCTTGGCCGCGTCGAGGGCGGCGTCGGTGGGCGTGACGGTCTCGTACGTGCCGATGAACGAAAGACCAACCGTTCGGCGATTGAACGACCCCGCGTGCCCACCCTCCACGTCGTCGTCGACGTGACCGTTGAGGTTGGCGCCGGCCCGACCCTCGTAGATCACGCCATTCGGATCGACCAGGAAGTTGTAGCCGATATCGCCCCAGTCCAGGTCGATCGAATGGTAGTTCCAGATCGCGCGCACGACCGACGCCCAGTTGCTGGAGGTGTTGGAAGTGGCGGTGTGGTGGATGACGACGTGACCCGCCGTGTAGCACTCGGGCGGCCACGACGGCGACTGCTGTCCGTCGGGGCACCCCCAGTCCGTGCGGGAAACCACCGGCGGCTTGTCGGCCGCCGCCGTCACGTCACCGGCCGCGCCGAACTCGGCGGCGGAGGGGAACTGCATGCTGCTCGGCCCCTCTCTGGCGTCGATGAACCGCAGGCTGAACCCTCGCACGTAAGACCGGGAGCCATCGGCAGCGGGCTTGAACATCACGGCGCACTGCAAGTACTCGTACAGCTCATCCCCGGTCGGGAAGGCAAGGGCGGAGCGTCTCAGATTGCCTTCGCCGACGTCGGCCAAGGTGTCCGGCTGGAGTATCTGCCAGTTGGACCAGTTCCCGCCGTCCGGGCCTGACCTGATCGCCACCTGGGCACAATCGGGGCCGTTCGCTGCCAGCCAGTGCACGGAAACGGCCTGGAACGGTATGGGCGCCGCCAGAACCGCCGACACGGCCGTGCCACCGCTGGCGCTCATCAATACGAGGGCTTCGTCGGCCACGCCTACGCCCGACGCGTAGGTGGCCGTTAGTTCCGCGGCAGAGACCTGGCGCGCCGCCGACTTCACTTGGTCGGTGGCCTGCGCGCTGACCATACCACTCGTCGCCAGCCCTCGGTCTATAAGGAGAGCCGAGGCGGCTGGTACGACGGCGATGGCCTTCAACAACTGGCGGCGGGAGATACGGTTACTCGAACTCATCTTCAGGATTATAGCTCTCGCTTGCTAAACCGGGCAATAGCCAGGTAGGATAGTCAGAGTGTGGCACATCTGGCCTGACTCCAATTGGGGAGAGGCCGTACTTAGATCACGGCAAGATCCTCACTTTTCAGGTCGGAGATGAACATGTGTCCGGGCGCGTGGCTAATCAGCAATGGGGGCTTTGCCTCCAGGGCTACCGCCTGCGGGGTCACCCCGCAGGCCCAGAAAACGGGGACCTCGTTTGCCCGGATTGTGACGGGGTGGCCAAAGTCGGGCTTGCCGAGGTCCCTGATGCCCAGGGCCAGAGGGTCGCCAATGTGGACCGGGGCGCCGTGCACGCTGGGGAAACGCGAGGTCACTTGCACGGCTCTGATTACCTGCCCCTGCGGGATGGGTCGCATGGAGACGACCATCGGTCCGTGGAACGCCCCGGCGGGACGGCACTCGACGTTGGTGATAAACATCGGCACGTTGACGCCCTCTTCCTGGTGACGGACGGGTATGCCCGCCGCCAGCAACGCTTCCTCGAAGGTGAAGCTGCAGCCAAGAAGGAAGGCGACCAGATCATCGCGCCAGAGGTCCGTTATGTCGCGGACCTCCGCTTCCAAGCGCCCTTCTCGATAGACCCGGTAGCGCGGCAGGTCGGTCCGCAGGTCGGCGCCGGGCGCAAGAAGGGGTGGATGAGGAGAGCCGACGTCGGTAACGTCCAGGAGGGGACAAGGTTTGGGGTTGCGCTGGCAGAAGACGAGAAAGTCGAAGGCAAGGTCACGCGGCAAGATGGCAAGATTCGCCTGCGCGTAGCCGGGGGCCAGCCCCGCGGTCGGCCTCGCCCACTCTCCCCGCCGAATAGCCTCTCTTATGGCCGCCGGATCACTAGGAATTCGCATCCGTCGCCCCGCCTCTTACCACCACTCCCCGTCGCTAGCTTGATCATAGCACCGACCGGGCCGCAGTTCAATAGCTTCGTCTCCCTTCGAGCTTGCTTCTGCTTGCCGGGGAACCCGGCAGCGTGCGTCGATTCCAGACTGGGCGGGAGTGGTCAGACGGTCGCGGCCGTGTTGGTAGGGCGCTCAGACCTCCCCCGTCGGCCGGGACGCCTGTGGGATCGCGGTCTACTTGTCTGGCGGTAGGGCGGCAAGCGGGTCGTCGAGTTGACACGCCTCGCCGGCAGCCTCTATCATTGATTTGTGCTACTGGGCCTTCGATTCACGACGGGCCTGGCGTGCCGTGAGTTACGTATCAGCGCTCAGGAGTGAGATGTCTTGGACAACGTACGCGTAAGGTTTGCCCCGAGTCCGACCGGGACCCCGCACATCGGCAACGTGCGAACGGCGCTCTTCAACTGGCTATTTGCCCGCCATCACGGCGGGAAGTTCGTCTTGCGAATCGAGGATACCGACGTTGCCCGTCGCGTGCCCGGGGCGATCGAAGCGATCATGGACGGGCTACGCTGGTTGGGGCTCGACTGGGACGAGGGCCCCGAGGTAGACGGCCCGCTCGGCCCCTACTTCCAGTCCGAGCGCCTCCATTTGTACCGCCAGTACGCCGCGCAGTTGGTGGAGCAGGGCCACGCCTACTACTGCTATTGCAGCCCCGAGCGCCTGGCGGAGATGCGCGCGGAGCAGGAGCGGCGCAAGGAGTCCGTGGGCTACGACCGGCGCTGCCGGTATCTCTCCCCGGCGGACCGGGAAGAGGCCGAGGCCAGCGGCGTGACGCCCGTGGTGCGCTTTGCCATGCCGCTCGAAGGCGAGACGACCTACCACGACCTGCTGCGAGGCGACGTTACCATCCAGAATAGCGTCCTGGACGACTTCGTCATCCTCAAGAGCGACGGCTATCCCACCTACCACTTTGCCGTCGTGGTCGACGACCACCACATGCACATCTCGCACGTGCTGCGAGCGGATGAGTGGATTCCCAGCACACCCCGCCACGTCCTGCTGTACCGGGCGCTGGGTTGGGACCTACCGCGGTTCGCCCACCTGCCGATCATCCTCGGCCCGGACCGCTCCAAACTCAGCAAGCGCCACGGGGCGACCTCGATCACTGCCTATCGTGAAGAGGGCTATCTGCCGGAGGCGCTGGTGAACTTCCTGGCCCTTCTGGGGTGGTCCTACGACGGCGTGACGGAGGTGTTCTCGCGGGAGGACCTGATCGCCCGCTTTGACCTCGACCGGGTGGGCAAGACGGCGGCGGTCTTCGACCGCGAGAAGCTGGAGTGGATGAACGGCTACTACATCCGCCAGCACTACGACGACGA
>JAJZQK010000489.1 GCA_021847625.1 Chloroflexota bacterium | reverse complement strand
AAGGGCATGGCTAAGCCGTGCCCTTCGTGTCTCGGTCACTGTCATCCCTACGGCCACCTTCAGCCCGGACATCTTCCCCTCCCCGGAAGGTACGTCATGGTGTCCCCTGACTTTCTTCGCGGCCGTGCCCCTGAGCTTTCCAATGTAAGTTGCAGCAGCATGATAGGGGAAACACGGGCCTTTGTCAACAATCCATTTCTGACCAACCAATCAAGCAGACTTAGGGGCGCCCGCCCGCGCCAGAAGGCCGGGGGCCGGCGCCTAAATAGTCCGACGTAGTTGTTGCTGCCCGGGTGCTCGCTACCGGGAGGGCCAGTGGAGCCTCTGCCGGCATCCCTGTCATCCCCGCGCAAGCGGGGATCCAACGCGATACGACTCGATGTCGCCCTTCATCGCCGCGTCATCCCCGCGCAAGCGGGGATCCAACGCCAAGGAGGGAGCGACGTGACCAAGCTGCTCAGTCATCCCCGCGCAAGCGGGGATCCAACGTTATCTGTAGGGGCGAACGGCGTTCGCCCTCCGGCCACGCACTGGCTGGATTCCCGCTTCCGCGGGAATGACGGAACCGGCCGGCCGTGCAGCAAGCATAACGCCGGACTATTTAGACAACCCACCGCGGCCAGGTCGCGGGCCGTGACGGAGGATAGAGTCGTCGGTCCGAGAATGGTACCGCCGGGTTGTAGGGGCACGGTCACCGCACCCGCTGGCGGCTCGCCTCAGGCGGACCGCCCCCTGCACCGGCCCTTTTCATCCAACGTCGGTGGCTGCCAGGTTCCGGTCATTCCCGCGCAAGCGGGAATCCATCCGGTTCACCGTCTGTCGGGAACTGAATCCCCGCTTGCGCGGGGATGACGACCTGGCTCGTTTCCCGGTGCGAGCGGAGCACACTGAATCCCCGCTTGCGCGGGGATGACGATTGGGGGGAGCCACCAACCGACCGTAGGTGCGCAAGGGTTACCTCTCCCTTTCAGGGAGAGGGTGAGGGTCGTCCTGGGGCGGCATTCATCGGGGCCTGGGCACAGAGGAAGAAGGAGAGGCTTTGTGGTGGGTATAGTGGAGCTAAGGAAGCCGTCAGGCATTAATTGGGGCGACGCCGTTGTCGCCCATGCTAGAGGCTTCCCTAGCCCCTAAGGGATCATCCGCGATGCTATCTAACTGGCCTTCTTCCGCCGCTTGGCCAGCGACCTCGCTCGGGCCACCGAGCGCGCGGCCAGACGGCGTAGGAGGCTACCATGCTCCGCCGCTACCGAATGGAAACAATCCTCCTGACGCAGCTGCCGCCGCAAATCAGGATCAGGGAGTAGACCGTATACGGCATCCTTGCCGTCGTCCTCCCGTTTCATTAGTAAACCAGCCCCACACAATTCGTCGAGAAGCGCCTTCGTCCGGCGCAGAGAATGGAACCCGAGAGTCGTCGCGAAGTACGCGGCATCCTCCACGGTCCAGGGATGCTGCATGAGGTGCTCGATGACGCGGAACTTCGCCAGATCGTCGATCCCCAACACGGTCAGATCGCCAGGCTCCCCCGCAAGGTGGGCCACATCGCTCGCCTTGCCTACCCCATCAACCGCCCTAGGCAATTGCATCAGTCAGATATCCTCCTTTGGATATTCACCTGGATCTCCCGGCAATCTTCGTTCCACAAAAAGAGACCTGAGGACGTAGCCCCAGGTCTGTTCACGCAGACTTGCCGCTCGACCTCTTCCGTAAGCCTACGAGGTTAGCTGTCGGATTAGGGCCAGAAGAGCAACCCCTCCTGCATCGTTGCAGGATTCACCCCAATTGTCGGGTCCCCCGTTCCCTCTGCGGGATTCGGCTTCTTGTGTTTTGTTGTCCATCTTGATTATAGGCCGACGCGCCGCTCGTTGTCAAGCAGGCATCGCCGGCTTTCACTTACTTCTCACCCGCCGGGCAGACAATCAGACAGGTGGAACAGCAGCCCGTGCCCTGCCGATAGGCCCCGCAAGCGAACTTGTTGATCGTATAGGGCGCATCGCCCGTCGGCGCGGAGAGGGCACCGGCGGGGCACCCGGCCTCGCAGAGCCCGCCGCAGGCCGCGCAGGGGTCCTCTTCGCCCTGGTAGGCGGACCTAGTGGAAGGGATGGGTGCGTCGGTAAGCATCGCGGCCAGCCGCACGCGCGGGCCGAACTGGGGGGTAATGAGCAGGCTGCTGTGGCCGATCTTGCCGAGGCCGGCGAACTGGGCAGCATGCTTGAAGGAAAGGATCCCCTTCTGGAAGCGCGTGTCGGTCGGCGTGCCCAGCGACGGCAGGGGGATGGCCTTGTAGCCCGCCTGCCTGTAGACCTTAGCCATCTCGTAGATGGCTCGGTTGAGGCGTCCGTTCAGGTAATCGATGTGGGGACGGTAGAGGTCGCGCGCCGCCGCCTCGCCCATCTCCTTCTCCGGCACGACGAGCCCCGCCACCTCGGCGAATATCTCGATGCCCAGAACGACGATTGACTGAGCGCCCACGAGCAGCCCCGTTGCGCTCTCGAACAAGGGCGTGCCCCGCGTGTCCTCCACCACCGCCACGCCGACGAGGTCGATGTCGGCAACGTGACTCATTGCGCGCTCTTGGAGCGACTCCTGTCCGGTATCGATAGCCATATCCTTCCTCCTGTGCTGACCTGTAAAGCCTTCCTTGGGCCACAGTTTGCCACTTGCCCAGGGGCATGTCAACGAACAGAAGTCGTGCCCGCCGACGGTCACCGTCCCGGAGGTCGGTTTGCTGAGCGTCGTCATGATACGAATCGTCGTCGTCTTGCCGGCGCCGTTGGGACCGAGGAAGCCGAACATCTCCCCCGCCTCGACCGCGAGGTCGAGCCCGTCGACGACGGCCGTCTGTTCGTACACCTTTCGCTGTTTATGACAAGTGATGACGCTCATCTGCTACCTTTGGTTGAAAATCCCCTCTCTTCCAGCGTAACAAATCACCCCCTGCCTTGACACGGGCAGGGGGTGATTAAGGCCGCCGGCAAACGCACGCGATGGTTGGCGAGTTCGCATCCAAATGTTGTATAACTAACCTATAGAGCACCCGGAGTATGCGGCCTCTCTCTCGATCCGAGGGGCGGAGCAGTGAAGGGGTGTGCGGCCGAAGAGAGGCGCCCGGAGGGGGCGCCTTTTTGCTGTCGCGAGCGCGTTCGGCGCCAGGCAGCTTCTGCGAAAGGAGGAACCCGTGGCATACTGCGATCTTTGCAGCGCGGTGTATCAGTCCGGCGGTAAGCGCTATTCCCCCAGGGAGATGAGGGCAGGCGTGCGCGCGGGCTTCCGTCTGCCCGTGGGCACCGACCCAGCCGCGATTGCGCTAGGCGTGGCGAGGCCGGAGCGGCAGGGGAACTGGTTGCAGGCGATCATGACCGACCCCACCGACTGGCACCTGTGCCCATCGTGTGCCGCCAATATGGACCGGTTCCTCAAGGACTCCGGATTCCTGCGCCAGAAGGTGATCTGATCCGAGCCGACTGACTGTTGCTGAGGCAGGGGTGGGCGGCCTCTGTCCGGACGAGCACGTCGCCCGACCTACCGGCTGGGTAGTATCTCCGTGAGTTGCGTGCTTCCCGGCGGTATGGATATTGCGACAACCGCCGCCAGTCGCTCGCTGGACGACTACAGAGACTAGACGGACCGGTTTGTCTGCCGGAGGAGGTTGCTAGTGGAAATGGGAATGGGCGAGAAGGTGACGCTGTTTCTGCAAAGGCTGGACTTCCCGGCCAGCAAGGAGCAGTGCATCGCCTATGCACGGGAGCACAACGCCCCCCAGGACGTACTGGATGCGCTCGCGAAGCTGCCTGACGACCACTACCCCAATATTACGACAGTCAGAT
>JAJZQK010000488.1 GCA_021847625.1 Chloroflexota bacterium | reverse complement strand
TCGGCGCACGATGTTGTGCCGACGAGGGACACGATGACGTGGTTGGCGTGGTCGGCCGAGGAAGAACAACGAACTGCCGAACAGGCATTGAGATAGGCCGGGGAAATGCGGACCCCGGTTAAAGGCAATCTACAGCGAGATGTTCGTTCTAGCGACCCCTCACGCAACGTGACCTAATTCCTATTGGGCATGTGGGGTGGTCCTGGTAGAATTTCGTCTCGTAACAGGCCCTAACTTAGGCTGGAACACGCTACGGAGGATGTGGAATTGCACGCGCAACCCCAAACCGAAGCCGCCAGCGGCCTCACAGTTGGCCAACCCTACGTCAACGTACTCTCGGTAACACCCCAGCGAGGCAAAATCGAAGTCGTAGTCCGTTTCCCCGACGGCGCAGTGCACACAGGCGAGCTCCCCGGATTCGCCGAATCTCTGGCAGAGAGTCTCCCCTCGATTCTCTCTACGCGCTGCCATCACGGCTACGGCGGCCTGTTCGCGGGCGAGTTGCCCCACACGGAGACAGGCCACGTCCTTGAGCACGCCATACTGGCGTTTCTCGACCGCGACGGCTTCCGCTGTCGCGCGATCACAGAGTGGAACTGGCGTCGCGAACCATGGGGAACCTTTCACATCGCTTTCTTCGGTAAGCAGATTGGCTTATCAGAAACGCTCAAAGCCCTGCAACCCGCGGTGGCAGTGGTGGAATCGGCGATCGCCCAGTCTGTCCAAAGGCTATCGACGTTTGCCGGGTTCGATTCTCCCACGGCGAACCAATACCAGCTCACACCAGGTATACGCCAAGGGGGAGAAGACGATTCAGAGTAGAGTCTAGGTTCATCGACAAACCGTTCTCTAACCCAGCAAGAGGGGTAAGCCCCGCCGAGTAGAGGTTGTTTCCTCGCCAGCTAACTAACTACCCAAACAGCCGGTGTAAGACCCTTCATATCACCGCCCGGACTGTGCAGCCCCAGAGTTACCTCGACCGTATGGTTTGCTATCCGGTTGCCACGCCCGGCGGGTCGGCGGACAGAAGGTGGAGGCATCAGGGCGCCTAGCGGCGGCGACGGACGGCCTCCTCCTCCATCTCGACGACGGGCTCTTCTTCTCGCGGGATACCCCCTACCACCATCGCGTACGTGTGGGCAACGACTCCTCGCCGGAGCAGGCGTGCTGCCTCGGCCAGCCGGACCGGCAAGCCTTCCCCGGCCGGCCGTCGACTCACTTCCGCCGCCTCGCGCAGCTGGCCGAGCAGGTCGATCGTCTTCTGGATCAGCTGGATGAAGTCGCCCTCCGCCAGCCGCCCCCGCTGGCAGCACTCCTCCATGGAAGCCCCCTGCGCCCACGCGAGGGCCAGGCTGACGAGGTCCGACGGCAGAGGGCGAGAGAGTTGGAGCTTGTACCGGTCCTCGGCGTCCATCACCTCTCTGTGGAGAGCGAACACCTTCTCGCGTAGACGGTACAGGTTCGTCGGTAGAGGCAACGGGCGGTTGCCACTGTCCCGGTCATGGGCGAACCAGGCGGCAACCTCCGTCAGTTCCGCCGGCGATAACCCCCTCAGTAGGCCCCGTTCGATGAGTTCCGAAAGCGTCAGCGCGTTGGTGTCGAAGATCACCGCCAGGCGTTCGAGCCGCGGCTGCGGCTCGCCCTTGCGCAGGTAGCCGAACCGCTCCAGGACGAGCCGCAGACCTCGCAGGAGCTGCCGGCCCCCCGTACCTGCCTCCGACCGCGCGTGCTCCAGGTCGGATTCCAGGGCGGCGAGCGCGGCGGCCAGCGTGCGGGCCCGTTTGCGGGGCCGGCCATCGCGCAGCTTCTGCGTCGCCGCCGCCGCCAGCTGGGCCGCCAGTTCCGACCGCTCCTCGACCAAACGCGCAACGTCCGTCTGGCGCTGGAACCGGCGTAGGCTCCGTCCGGCGAGCCGGGCCAGCCGCTTCTCCGCATCACCCTGCAGCCAGAGGTTGGCCGCCGTGCTGTAACCGGGCCGGAAGGCCGATTCCAGCGGGTCCAGCGGGCCCCGCGCCAGGCGCAGCGCCTGCGCGAACGAGACCCATGGCGAGTAGAGGACCACCGCCACGCCACGCTCGTCCAGCCCCCGCCGGCCGGCCCGGCCCGTCAGCTGGCGGTACTCGTTCGTCGTGAGCAGCCGGCGACTGACGCCGTCGAACTTCGTCAGCTCGCCCAGCACCACGGCCCGCGCCGGGGCGTTGATCCCCAGCGACAGCGTGTCGGTGGCGAAGACGACACGCAGACGTCCTGCCGCCAGTAGGTCCTCCACCACCACCTTGAGCGCGGGGAGCATGCCCGCGTGGTGGAAGGCCAGGCCCCGCGGCAACAACCGCCGCAAAGCCTCCACCTGCTGGATACCCCTATCCTCGGCCGGGAGGCTGTCCACCACCTCGTGGAAGACCGCCATGATCCCGTCGTAGTACGGCGAGATCCCTAAACCCACGCACTTTTCGGCCGCTTCTTCGGTGGCCCGGCGGGAGAAGACGAAGTAGATGGCCGGCAGCAGGTCCGCCTCGGCTAGCTGCCGCACAACCTCCGGCGGCGAAGGCTCCTCCTTGATCTCCCCCCGCGGCCTCCCACCTGGGCTCGGCACACGCGAAAAGCGCACCCGCCGGCCCAGCTCGCCGCCTAGGTTCAACCTACGCAGCACCTGTCCGTCCGCGCTCAGAAAGGGCACCAGCTTACCGTCGTAGAGGTAACGGTGCTCCAAGGGCACCGCCCTCTCCTGGTGGTCGATGTGCACGAGCTCGCCCGGGCCACGCAGGGAGGCCAACCAGGACGCGAACTCCTCGGCGTTGCCTACCGTCGCGGAGAGGCAGGCCAGCTGGACCTGCCGCGGACAGAGGATGAGCGCCTCTTCCCAGGTCGTGCCCCGCTCGGGATCCGCCAGGAAGTGGATCTCGTCGAAGATGACCGCGTGGACATGCGCCACCGACGTGCTGTCCTGCAGCAGCATGTTGCGCAGTACCTCGGTCGTCATCACGAGGACGCGCCCGCCGGAATTCTCGACGATGTCGCCCGTCATCAGTCCCACCGTTTCGGGCCCGTAGACGGCGCGCAGGTCGCGGTACTTCTGGTTCGAGAGGGCTTTGATAGGGGTCGTGTAGATCGCGGCCCGCCCGGCCCGCAGGGCCTGCCAGATCGCGAACTCGGCGATGACCGTCTTGCCGGTTGCCGTCGGCGCGGTCACCAGCACCGATCGTCGCTCCGCGAGGGCTGCCACGGCCTGCCGCTGAAAGAGGTCAAGCGGAAACGGGTACAGCTGCTCAAAGGTGCGGACTAGCTCCTGCACCTCGGCCGGTAACGCTGTGATGTCGCTCGGTTGTGCCGCTCCGTCCATTCGTCAGCTCCTCCCGCAAGGGCACCGGCATCGCATGGCTGGTGATCGCCAGTGGCTTCTATGGTACCGCCGGGCTATCCCCGGAAACCCTCGCCGCCGCCAGGCTACGGATGCCGAGGCAAGTGGCGTGCCAAGGGGGCAGAGCCGTTCGCCTGCCCCCTTACTTCCCCGATCGATTGTTATGACGCTTGAGTCTAGGCGCCGGTTATTCCTGAGGCCGCCAACGGCGATGACGGCGCTGGGCGCGGCTCAGCACCGACTGTTCGAGGATTAACGGCCCCTCCGTCGACGCGTATGGCTCCAGCAGCCTGACGGCCCTCGTGACGTCACTGCCCCTCACGTACAGGTAATGCTCGCGCATCGTCACCGGGAAGGCAGACGACCAGATGCCCGCACCCTTGATCGAGCAGGGGATTCCTTCTTGCCGCAACGTCTCCGCCCACATCAGGGCGAGCGGCTCGCTGGCGACCCTAGCCAATTTGACGAT
>JAJZQK010000487.1 GCA_021847625.1 Chloroflexota bacterium | reverse complement strand
GTTGGTCGCGCAGCCCCGTCCGTGACCAACTGTCGGCGGCCTTGGCCAGCCGATCGATCAGGTCTCGGGGCAGGCCCAGGGCCTTGCCCACGTCTCGGAGGGCGCTGCGGGGGCGGTAGGTCACGACGTTACACACCATCGCCGTCCGCTGCTGGCCGTACTTCTCGTAGACGTAGCGGATGACCTCTTCCCGGTGGGCGGTGGAGAAGTCGATATCTATGTCGGGCATGCCGATGCGTTCCTCGTTGAGAAACCGCTCGAAGAGGAGATTGTGGCGGATGGGATCGACCTTCGTGATATCCAGGACATAGGCCACGATGGAGTCGGCAGCGGAACCGCGTCCCTGGCAGGGTATTCTCTGTTGTTGGGCAAAGCGCACGATGTCCCAGACGATGAGGAAGTACTCGGCCAGATTGGTGCGGTGGATGACGTCTAGCTCGTGGGCCAGCTGCTTGGATACAGCGGGGGTGATAGGTTGGTACTTAGCACGCGCCCCTTGTTGGCAAAGCTCGTACAGGTAGCTGAACGGCGTGTCCTCGTTGGGAACAGGGAAGGAGGGAAAACGGTAACTGCTGAACCCCAGGTCGGCCCCGCAGCGCTCGGCAATGGCCGCTGAATTGGCGACGGCGCCCGGATAGCGAGCGAAGAGGTCAGCCATCGCGGCGGCTGATTTCAGATAATACTCGCCATTGGACCGTCTTAGGTGGCTGGAGGCATCGAGGGTAGTGCGGCTCTTGATGCAGACGAGCACGTCTTGCAGGCGGCGGCCCTCGGGCAGGGCATAGTGGACGTTGTTGGTGGCGACGACGCCAAGGCCGAGGCGGTCGGCAAGGGCCAAGAGCTCGGCGATGAGCCAACCGTCGTCCGGCAAGAGGTGGTTGTGCAGCTCGATCCAGAAGTTACCCTCGCCGAACAGGCGCGCGTACCTGGTCGCCGCGGCCAGGGCATCTTTCCGTTTGCCCGCCAATAGATGCGAGGGCACCTCGCCGCGGCGGCAACCCGAGAGACAGAAGAGGTCGGCAGCGTGCTCGGCAATCAGGTCGGGGTCAAGGGAAGCCTTGCCCTTGCTTCGCCTGAGCTGGGCTCGGCTGACGAGACGGCAAAGGTTGGCGTAGCCCGTTTGCCCCTTGGCCAGAACGACGAGGTGGTAGCCGCCGTCGCAGGTGAACTCCACGCCGAGAATTGGCCGGATGCCGGCCTCGCGGGCGGCTTTCCAAAAGCGCACGGCGCCGTAGAGGCCGTCATGGTCAGTGGCTGCCAGAGCAGAGAATCCCAGCTCCTTGGCGCGAGCGACGAGGTCCTCGGGGTGCGAGGCGCCGTCCAGCATCGAAAAGTTCGTGTGGCAGTGTAACTCTACATAAGGGATCATAGGTCGATCAGTCGTAGACGCGCTGCAGGTGCCAGGTGCCCTGCTTACGGTCGCGGAAGACGACGCAGAGCGTGCCGTCTACGGTGCGTATTTTGTAGTAGTCCCTGGCTACCTCATGGCGCCACCAATCGTCTTCCACCCGCCAGCGATTGCAGACGGCGGCGACAGCCGAACGCCAGTGTCGCCAGCGCAACTGCGCTGGCTCGCCGTTGGCGTCGGTCACGACCTCTATGATTGGCAACGAGGGCAGCAACTTGGTCATTGATATTCGACAAAAGCGAAGCGTCGTTCCGGAAGGAAGGCCTCGGCGTCGCGAACGACGGCCCGCCGCAGGCGACCGTCGCCCAGCCTAGATTGCAGCTGGGCGACGGTCCCAGCCAGCTTATCCAGACGGCCCTGGCGGGGAGCGAAGAAGGAGAGTTGCTTGCTCTGCCCCAGGCCCAAGTTGGCCAGCGACAGATTGATGGCCATGATGCCGCTCCGGTCGAGGGCTCCCAAGATGAGGCGTTGCGCGGCCCGGACGATGACCCCTCCGTCCTGCGTGGGCACGCGCAGATAGGCGCTCAACTCGTGCACCTCGCCGCTCTCCATGGTGAGGCCGACCTCCACCTTTTGGCAAAATAAGTAATCCCCCTGTAGCCGGGGTAGCAGTTGATCGACGAGGTGCACGAGGGTTAACGTGAGCTGCTCGCTATCCCGCGGCGGATCGGTAAACTGGCGCTCTTCGCTCAGCGAACGCGAGCGCTGCCGCGGGTTTATGGATCGATTGTCTACGCCATTGGCCAGCCGGTGAGCAGTAACGCTATTGGCACCCAGCTGAATGGCGATCGTATCGGCGGGCAACGCGGCGAAATCGCCGATCGCCTTTAGCCCGAGGAGGCGTAGACGGTACTGGGCCTCCACCGAGAGGGGCAATAAGGAAATGGTCGGCTATCGCGTCGAACACGATCACGTCGAGACTCTTGCTGTGCACCAACGAATCCAATATCACTAGGGCTTCTTCTCCACCCGCCGGCTGAGCGATCAGGAGATGATCGAGATTGACGCCGTGTAACGCGAGGTAATAGGGGTCGAGGAGATGGCGAACATCGACGTAAGCGGCCAGGCCCCCCTGAGCTTGCGCCTGGGCGATGATGTGTGTTGCCAACGTAACCTTACCCGACGAACGGCGCCCGCTCAATTCGACCATGCGGCCCCGCGGCAACCCGCCGATGCCGAGCGCGAGGTCCAGGGCCGGGAAACCGGTGGGGATAACTGCCGTATCGTTCGTCGGCCTGCCACCCAATTTCTGAAGGGCTCCTCCCCCCCAGCGCCTCTCGACAAGACGTATCACCTCTTCCAGTACAGCCGCCCTGGCCTCCGAAGCCATCAACTAAGCGCCTCTTAGCTGAATTGATTAAGCGAAGACGGTTACGCCGCCGTTGCGTAGGCAACAGTACAAGCTACCTCTCTGCCATATTGTAATCGAACATATGTTCTGTAGTCAAGAGGTAGGAGCGCCTTTCCCACAAAAAAGAAGCCCCGATTCGGGGCTTCTTGTTGAATACCGCGAGCGCCGGGAAGAGTGCCAGACCTACACGCGGCCTCTATTCGCCAAGACTATCGAACCAAACTCCCTACATAACCGCGACGCCGGCCTCGCTCAGGCTGCCGACCCGATGCCCGTTGAACTGCTCCTCGCGAGAGAAGTCCGACACTACCTCGTCAACCGCCGCCTGTGTTGCCTCCAGCCGCGCCGCCAACCGTCGGGCAGCCTCCGCCTTATCCGTGCTGCCGTCCAGCACACAGTCGAGGTCCAGCGCCTCCAGAGAGCTAAGAGTCTCTCTCAGTCTGGCGAAGGCCAGATACGCCGGCAGCTTCTCGCGAAAGGTCTCCACAGACGACGCAAGCTGCGCCAAGCTGTCACTCAAACCCTCGCCCTCGGAGCCGTTATCGCCCGTCCCCCGCTCACCGTCCTCGGCAAGCGTCTGCGAGGCCTTCTCCAGCGTATACCCGTCGAGCATCATCCGCTTGATCGAGACCGCCTTGCGCAACGCGGAAACGTCGTAGCTCCGGCTCCCTTCGCCGTAACCCTTGATTATCCCCTTATCCGTCCAGTACGTCAGCTGCCGTACCGTGACCTTGCAGACGCGGGCGGCATCGGTCGCATTCAATCGCAACCGCGAAAGCAATTCCATCTCGTCAGGCACAATCTCTGCCACG
Organism: Chloroflexota bacterium; assembly: GCA_021847625.1. Next base: position 258 of record JAJZQK010000487.1, on the reverse strand, counting down.
CGCACAACCATCCTTACCTCTCCACCGCGGCCAGCAAATCTTCGCGCATAATCTCGAGGTGCTCAACCGCCCTACCAAGCCAATTCGCGAGTTCGTTCGGCGGCAAAGCACAGGCACCCTTGCCGACCACCTCCGGAATCCGCAACGACGCGATCCCAGCGGCTATCTTCCGCTGATTCTCATCGCCGACCTGGGGCAAGCCTTCCTGGAGCGACTGCAGTACGGCGCCCAATCTCTCAAGGCGGTCCGCGATGAGGT
>JAJZQK010000486.1 GCA_021847625.1 Chloroflexota bacterium | reverse complement strand
CTGGCTCATGCTCGCCGCAGCCCTCGTAATCCTATCCCTGCTGCCGCTTGAGAGCCTGGTCCCTTAGCGAATGGCAGCAATTACACGGTGGGAACCGGATCAACCACGGAGGGCGCAGAGACAACGGAGGAGGACCGGTACCTTCTGTGTCCTTTGTGGTAAAGACCCCGTCCACCGCGGAGGCTGTGTGGGTAGCAACTACGAGCTAGCACGTGCTTGGCCGTAGGGGCTACCGGCGGTCGCCCTTTGGTGCCGAGGCAAGGATTATCCCATTGCCAGAAAGCCGCCGTGCGGGGGATCCCTCGCCATTTCAGGGAGAGTTAGGGTGATGGTCGTCCTGGCGGTCGTTTGGAGTGCCGCCATACAACCCCCTGGAGGGACCGGATGGATCCCCGCTTTCGCGGGGATGACGGGGATGACGGGGATGACCAGAACCGTGGCCGAACGACGACACCGGGGCCAAGGCACGGTTGGTGGCCAAGGTCCAGAGGGCGACCGTCCCGCGTTGCGGGACTCCCCACGGTCGCCAGTAGCCCCTACGGCTGGCCGGCTGCTTGTCATGCCAGCACGGGAATCGTCCGCCGTCGTCCAGAACCGGTGGTCGAGGATGAACATAGCGCCGTGGCAACGGCTGGCGACTCTGCTATACTAAGGTTAGCAGGCTTGCTGCCGATGCTACGGGCAATTGGCTGCTGGCGGCCGGGCGGGCCGGCCTTCCGCTGGGCCGGGTCGGCCTCCTTAGATGCCTGCGCACGATTCCGAAAAGTCACCGTTACCTTTGCCGTGGCCTCCCCGTTTTCTAAGTAGAAGTGCACTTCCCAGGGACGAAGGAGAGCCCTCAGTGCTGGATTGGATCGGCAACCTACGCGCAGCAACGCACCACATGCCGACCGGCGAAGACGACGGCGAGGCCGAGATGGTCGCCCGGGCCAAGGCGGACCGGCGCGACTTCGCCCCGCTCTACGCTCGCTACCTCGAACCGGTCTATCGTTTCTGCTACCGCCGCCTGGGCGACCAGGAGGCGGCGGAGGACGCGACGAGCCAGACCTTCTACAACGCCCTCGCGGCCCTGCCAAGGTTCCGCGGCGGCTCTTTCCGCGCCTGGCTCTTCACGATCGCCCATAACGCGACGACCGACGTCCTCCGCCGCCGACGGCCCCAGCAACCACTGGCGGAGGCGGCCGAGCCGGCCGACGGCGACCCGACGCCGGAAGAGGCGGCCGTCGCCAGGGATGAGCGCCGGAACCTCCGGGCGCTCGTCTCGCGCCTATCGGAGGACCAACGGCAGGTCATCGAGCTGCGCCTGGCTGGCTTCACGGGCCCGGAGATCGCCGACCTTCTCGGACGCAGCCCCGCCGCGGTGAAGATGCTCCAGTTCAGGGCCCTCGAACGTCTGCGCGTGCTGTCAAGGGTGGCGACCGGCGCCGAGGAGGTGCCACATGGGGCCAAGTGAGAATCGGACGGCTATGATAGAACGCCTTGACGACTATTGGAACGAGGTTGTGGCCGGCGGCTCGCCCGACCCGGCCGGCATCGACCCGGAACTCGTCGAGATCATACGATTGCTGCAAACGCCCGCGCCCGCGGAGGCGCCCGACCCCGCCTTCGGCCCTCGCCTGTGGCAGGGTCTGTACAAGAGCGCTGGCGCGCCCGCGGGAAGGGAGACCCTGGGATGTCCGGAGGCGCCGGCGGACAGGCCAGCGCTCCCGGCCAACGGCCGGTTCGCCGGCGAGCCGGAAGATGGGCGATTGTACGGCCCATCACGGCCCGTGCCAGTCGTAGACCTGCCGCCGCTCCCGCCGCGCCAGGCCCCGGCGCCGCGGCCGGCCGAGAAGCGCAAGGCCCAGCACCCCCTGTGGCGGCTCGCCGTCGTCACGAGCTGGGGGGCGGCGGCCGCCGTCCTGTTGGTATCGTTCGGCATGCTTCTGCTGGTGGTCTGGGCGCTGGGCCGACCGCTGCTCGAAGGCCGGGCGGGGCAGAGCGTTGCCCCCGACCCGCGCGAGGCGCTCGTGGAGCTGCACTTCAGCACCGCCGAGGGGCGGGTCCTGCAGGCCGGCATCTCGCTCGGCAACGGGCAGGTCGTGACGCCGGTGACGTGGAGCGACGGCCCGGCCTTCACGAAGGTCGAGGCCAACTGGGGCCGGTACGTCTACGCCGAGGCGAAGATAGTGAAGGTCGATAGGGAGCACGGCCTGGCCCTGCTGAGCACAATCGGCGCGATGCCGCCCGCCCTCGGGCCGGCGGGCACCCCGGAGCAGGGAGACCTGGTCCGTCTCGTCGGCCGGGAGGGCCCCGCGACCCTGTCGCCGGCCCAGGAGCCGCCCGACGTCACCTCCGTCCTCAGCGTGCGCGAGGCCGACGCCAAGTTGCTGGCCACCGGCGTGGCCCTGCCCGACCCGCGGGCCCTCCAGGCGCCGGCCGAGCCCCAGGCCGGCCCGTACATGCAGGTGCAGGGCGAGACCTGGCCGGGGCTGGTGGGCGGCCTCGTGCTCGACGCCGACGGCCGGCCGGCGGGGTTGGTCACGCTCGCCACCATCCTCACCTCGGGCGCCCCGGGCACGGCCTACGCCCTGCCGCTGGCGGAGGTGGAAAAATGGGCGTCCGGGTTAGACCTGGAGCCCACTCCCGTGCCATCGCTGAGCGGTGCCGAAATGATCGTTACTTTCGACCGGGACGACCCAAATGGCAAGGTTACGCTGCGGACCGGGGAATGGACGAACGTGCCTCTGCCCGTGGGCGGCAGCTACGACGTGGAGGTACGACTGCCCAAAGCCTACGACAGCACCGGCTGGAAGGTCGTCATCGCCCCCGACCCGGAGCTGTTCGTGGTGAACTCCGGCGCGGGCAACGAGTTCGACTGGGGCCGGGCGTACTACTTCGGCCTCGCCGCGCCCGGCATGAAGCGCGACGGGCCGGGCGTCGTCGGCACCCCCGTGCCTGGTGCAGTCACCGTCGATGTGCAAGGGGTGAAGAAGCCTGATGGCTCGCCCGCCGAGTTGAAGTTCACTTTGGCTTGCGGGAATACTACTACCACTACGCAGACTACGGCAGAGCTGGATAGCACCATGTTCAAGGTGCGCCTCTCGTATCCGGCGGCCTGGCAGCCGGTGGAGGGTTACCTAGGGCGCTATGGCGGACCCGACGGCTTCGTCCAGCCCGGCGCCCTGGAAGATCAAGGCTGGACGCTGGAGGAGGTTTGCCAGCTGCTGATCCACGAGGACCAGGCCTTTGGCGCCAGCCCCACCACCGAGTGGATACAAGTCGACGGCGGCCAGGCCTGCCTGATCCTCCCCTCCGACGACCAGGTGCCGATAACGGCCCCCGTGGGGAATGCCGTCGTGGTCGTTCGCTACGCCGAGCCGGTGACCATCAACGGCTTCCACCATCAGTACTTCACGCTCCACGCCGACCAGGAGCACATCCGGCAGATCGCCGCGTCGGTGCGCTTTGCCGACGCGGCGCCCACCGGCACCCCGGTGGCGGCAGATGCACGTGTGGCTCAGGTCGGGCAGCAGGACATGACTCTGGCTGACTTCGAAGCGAGCAAGGCGGCGGTAACAGCAGATCTGGCGTACATGCGCGACGAAATCGCCAAGGGAAGCATGTTCACCGCGGACCTAGAGGCCCGCGTGCAGCTGATCGAGGAAGCCGGTATCGAGAACGTCGCTTTGGCAGGCCTAATCTCCAAAACAGCCCTCTATCAGCAAGCAATAGACGCGGGCTACGACGCAACGGACGAGGAAGTAGCATCCGCCGTCGCAGCACAACGCTAGCTGGAGGCAGACCCGACGCTCACCGGACTTGAGGACTACATTCAGACAGTTGGCGAAGA
>JAJZQK010000485.1 GCA_021847625.1 Chloroflexota bacterium | reverse complement strand
ACCTCGGTCCCTGGGCTGCGCCCAGGGACCGAGGTCTGGCCGCCACTACGGATAGACATAGGGAACGAAAAGGGGCGGGCCCGTCGGCTCCGCCCTCTTGCGTTCCTGCTATCGCTTCTCTACCTAGAGAAGGCCCTGCCCGATCATCGCCTCGGCGATCTGGATGGCGTTGAGCGCGGCGCCCTTGCGGATGTTGTCGGCCACCACCCACAGCGCTATCCCGTTAGGATGCGAGATGTCCTTTCTGATGCGTCCCACAAAGACGTCGTCCTTGCCGGCCGCTTCCCAGGGCATAGGGTAGAGGCTGATCGTGGGGTCGTCGAGGATCTTAACGCCCGGGGCCTCGGCGAGGATCTCCCGTGCCACTTCTGGCGACATCGGCTCCGCGAACTCGACGTGCACGGCCTCGGAGTGACCAATGTAGACGGGAACGCGCACGCACGTGGCCGACACCAGGAGCTCTGGCGCGTGCATAATCTTGCGCGTCTCGTTCACCATCTTGATCTCTTCTTTAGTGTAGTCGTTGTCCATAAACACGTCGATCTCGGGCAGCATGTTGAAGGCGATCTGGTGGGGATAGACGTGCGGCACGGCGTTGCGACCATCCAGCACGAGGCGAGCCTGCGAGCTGAGTTCCTCCAACGCCGCCAGGCCGGTGCCGGAGACCGACTGATAGGTATCCACGATCACCCGCCGAATCGGATTAGCCTTGTGCAGCGGATTGAGCGCCACCACCATCTGGATCGTCGAGCAGTTGGGATTGGCGATGATCCCGTTGTGCTGAGCGCAGTCGCCGGCGTTCACCTCGGGCACCACCAGCGGCACCGTGGGGTCCATCCGCCAAGCGGCGCTATTGTCGATCACCACCGCCCCGGCCTTGGCCGCGGCGGGTGCCAGGTATAGGCTGGCCTGGGTGCCGCTGGAGAACAAGGCGATATCTATCCCCTTGAAGGAATCGACGGTTGCCTCGGCAACCCGGACCTCCCGCCCATTGAAGGTCATCTTCTTGCCAGAAGAACGCTCCGAGGCCAAGAGGCGCAGCTCTTTGACCGGGAACTGACGCTGCTGCAGGATTTTGACGAACTCCTGCCCAACCATGCCCGTGGCCCCGACGATTGCCACGTTATAGTACTTCACCATTCCGACCCCCTGGGATTACCGGCTTCGACTTTGCTGTTCGAGCCATCTACTCTTTACTCTCTCCGGAATCTGCATGACCCTCCGCAGCCCCATCCGTGGGCTTCAGGGCTTCGCCGCCCGCGGCCTTGCCGCCAGACGACCGACCCACCGCCACCATCGCCGGTCTAAGCACGCGGTCGTGGAAGCGGTACCCTCGCTGCACCTCCGCGACGACCTTGTCGGCCATCTCCCCGGACGCATCCTGGTACATCACGGCCTCGTGCTCGGTCGGATCAAACTCATGGCCCACCGACTCTATGGGAGCCAACCCCTCGTTCTTCAGAATATCCGTAAACTTGCGCACGATATGGGCGATGCCCGTTGCCCAACCGGCCTGCCCCTCGTCCATCTCCCCTGGCGTCGCCGCCAACGCTCGGTCAAAGTCGTCTATGACCGGCAGGACCCGCCGAAGAAGGTCGGCGTTGGCCAGGCGAATCTGCGCTTCGCGCTCCTGCTCGCTACGCCGCTTGTAGTTGACGAAGTCGGCCTGGAGTCGCTTGAGGTGACTAAGGTACTCCTCTGCTTCCTTGCGAACCGTCGCCAACTCGTCCGCCACGTCGGCGGATTCCCCGCCCTCCGGCTCTCGAACCTCGCCCTCTTCACCTGCGCCTGCAGGCTGATAAGCCGATTCCTCCCCCGCGTTCTGAGCTGAACCTTGCTTATCTTCTGACATTACCCGCCTCTCAAATCACTTCGCGGCCCGCGGTCGGGGCGCGTTCAGCGCGGACCGCGGACCTGACGTTCACAGTTGCCAGCCGTAGAGTTCGGCCAGCATTTCGTTCAGAACAGTTGCCATATACCGCACGCTGGATACCGCGCGGTCGTATTCCATGCGGATCGGGCCCAGCACGGCAAGAAACCCGCTTGTTTCTCCCTCCCCGCCATAGCGACCCAGCACCAGGCTGCACTCGCGCAGGGGAAAAGCGTTGTTGTCCTCGCCCCCGATAATGATCCGCGGCCGGTCGTCCAACGCGGCGCCGACCATCAACTGAGCGAGCGTTCTTTTCTCGCCGAGCAGGTCGAAGACCTGGCGCAGCTTCTCAGCTCGCTCGAACTCCGGCTGCGAAAGCATATAGCCGAGCCCGTCGTAATGGATATCCCAATAGCGCCTCTCGTCCACCTGCCGCATGATCTTCAGCAGCGCGTCCATCACCTGCATTTCCAGGCCCGACAACGGCTCGTCGCTGGTCTGCAACTGGGCAAGCGAGAAGCCGCCAAAGCGCGCGTTCAGATGGTTGGCCATCGCAGAAGCCTCATCCTGCGTCACCGTCTCCTCGAAAGGAAGGAACTGCTGACGCAGCGTGCTATCTTGCAGCACTACCACCAACAGCGCCAGCCTGTCCTGAACGCACACTATCTCCAAGTGCTTCAGACGGTTTTCCGGCGAGTACGGGGCGCTGACGAGTGCCGCGTTCTCCGCCGCCGTCGCCAGCACCTCGGCGGCGAGATCGATCCAGTCCTCGAGAACCGACGCCTTGCTCTGGAACCTTTGGCGAATGGACTTCCTGGTATCCAGAGCCAGCTCGCGCTCCTCCAACAACCACTCCACGAAGTACCGATAGCCCTTGTCCGTTGGTAAGCGTCCGGCCGAGGTGTGCGGGTGATGGAGGTAACCGGACTCTTCCAGCTCTGCCATCTCGTTGCGCACCGTAGCCGGGCTGATGGCGAACTGAAGTTTCCGAGCAACACCGTCAGAGCCGACCGGCTGGGCGCTTGTCACGTGTTCGGCCACTATTACCTTGAGGATGCTACATTGACGTTCGCTGAGTTCGGACATGGAACGCCCCCCAGTGTACACTCATGCTGAGCACAAGAAGCGCGGCCAGCATAGCACGGGAAATTTCCGCTTGTCAAGCAAACGACGAAGTGGGCAAGCGGCGCGACCGCCCTCTTCCGAGGACCGGGCGAGCCCCGGGCGTTCCTTTTCGGTCAAGATGGCGAAGTGCTATACTTGCCGCAGGGCACGAATCGCCCATGGAGGGGACCAAGTGAACGTGATGAGGTACACTATCGTAGCTGAGTTGAATACGACGAGTTTTGTAGCCTCGTGCGACAGCCTCTCGGCCCTCGTGGCGGCTTGCGCGAACAACCCGCGCCAACTGGAGGAGTTCCTCGCCCTGACGACTCTCTACGACGACAACATCGCGGAGTACATCAGCTGCGGGCTTGCCGTCTTCGACGAGCACAACGTAGAGGGGCACTACGAAGTCATCCACTCTGCCCTCAAGTATTGCTTGCCTCAGGAGCTTCCCGTGTTCAGGGTGGTCGATCAGGAGACAAGGAAAGCCAGCCTGCAACCGGTCAAGGCAGGCATCGTCATCTTCAACCTCTCGGCTCACCGCATCATCGAGATGCAGAACACCTACGCCGGGGTGCGGCGGAGGGGCAAGATCGTCGGCCACGACTCAGAGGGGCGGCGGCGCGTCTTCCGGTACGAGCTGCCAGCGAATTGGGCTATCGTGCCCTAGGCAGGCCGATTCCCATCTTGCGGAGCAGACGCTTCGGGTTTTCCACTAGCGTCTCGCTCACCTCAGACTGACTCAGCCCCGCGCCTAGCGCCACCCGCTTGGCAAAATCCTCGGTGAGCAGATCCTCGGGGGCGTGGCCGTCTGAGTTCACCAGGAATCGCACGCCAACCTCCGAGCCGACCTGCCAGACCCTCCCATTCG
>JAJZQK010000484.1 GCA_021847625.1 Chloroflexota bacterium | reverse complement strand
CCACTACCGCCGGGGCCTCTTCAGAGGCCGCCTGCGGCAAGCGCACCCAACTGACCTGTCCCTCCATGTTAACCTGGGCGCAGCCGGCCTGCTCCGCGGCGTGGAGGAAATCCTTGAACTTGCTGAAGCCATACTGGCGTTCGTCGAACCTGCCGTAGGCGCGGCTCAGCCTCAGCTTCAGGCTAGACCCGGTCACGCGGGTCTTCCCCTGCTCGGCAGAGGTAGTGAGGATCTCGTGCACCTTGGCAAAGACCTCGTCAAGGGACGGACGAGCTTCCTCCGCCGCGGGCTCCTCATGCTCGGATGGGGTGGCTTCCGCCTCCTCGCCCTTCGGCTCCTCGGCCTGCTCCTCCTCGGCTCGCGGCTGTGGAGCCTGACCCTCAGCCTCGGCCTTCTGGGCCTTGGAGCGCCGTCGCGTTCGCCGCGAGCGGGAAGGCGCGGCCTTCACCTCTTCAGGTTCCGCCTTGACCTCTTCGGCCAGGGCCTCCGCTTCCGGGGCGGCTTCCTCGCGTTCGCGAGGCGTGGGGCCGGCCTCTACCTCGCCCAGTTCGAGGCTAGGCTCGCCGGCCGGCGTCGTCGGGCGCTCGACGGGCTCCTGCCCAACCGTAGCCTGCACGAACGACGGCTGTTCTTCCGCTGGCTGCTCCCCGGCTTCCGCGGTCGGCTCGGCAGTCTCCCTTTCAGGATGGCTGGCCCGCGCCTCTATGACCAGGGGATTCTCGTCGACGAAATGGCACATCCGCACCCGGTGCTTGATCCCCCCAACGTCCACCTCCTGCGGGATTTTGTCGACGCGCAGCGCCCCCTCGCCCACCAGATAGTTGAGAATGGAGCGTGCCTCGGATTCGGCCTCGCCGGGGGGAACGAAGCGGCCGATGAAGCCGATTACGTTCGTGAGGACGTAGGTATACGTCAGCCAGCGGCTGCGATGGCGTAGCTCGTCGATGAAGCTGATCACGGCCAGGCGGCGCTGGTGGGCCTCCTCGGCCTTGCGCGCCACTTCCTCCGGCGACTCCACCACCGCCGGTACCTCGACCTCCACAGGCTTCTCGACCCCCGGCGCCGGGGCCACCACCTCGGGGGCTTGGGCCTCGACCTCGGCAGGCGGCAGGGAAACCCAATGCACCGGGCCCGCCGCGCTGATCTTCAAGAGGCCATTCCGCTCGGCGGCCATCAGAAGATCCTTGAACTTAGAGAAGGCGTACTTGCGCTCAGAGAAACCGGGCAGGCGCACTAGCAGCTGGTCTTTGAGGTTGGTCGCTCGCACGCGGGAACGCCCGGCCGCCGCCATCTGCTTGAGGATCTCCACCAGGGAGGTGAAGACTTCCGACAGGTCGGGCAACTCGGCGGCCGGCTCGGCCTCCTCCGCCACGGCCGCCGGCGTGGTCGCCGCCGCTGCCTTGGCCGCTTGCGCCGCCTGTGACCGGCCACCGCGAGAAGGCTGCTTGCGCTGGGCAGGGGCCTCCCTTCGTCGGGCCGGCGCGGGGGCCGGGATCTCGGCGACCTCGCCCTGGACCAACGTGCGGTAGGAGACGAAATCGTCCGCCATGTCCTTGAGGACGGCCGCCACGAAATCCGGCCCGATGACGACCACCCGCCGCCCGCGCAGCTGTGCCAGCCGCACCACCGGGATCAGGTCCTTGTCGCCGCTTACCACCACGTAGGTCAAAATCTGGGGCATCAGGTGCAGGGTATCGATGCAGTCGGCCACCATCACGGGGTCGGCTAGGCTCTTGCCCCGGCTAAGCTGGGTAACGGGATCGGTCTCGAAGCGGAAAGTCGGGGCATACACGGGCTCGACGCCGGCTCGATAAACCGAAAGCCGTTCGCTCATCGTGTTCCATTCAGCGTAGGCGCGGGCAATGAGAATCCTGCCGTACTCTTGGGCCTTGTGGACGATGGTTTTGACGTCGGGGGTTGCGCCGTTCATGTCGGCGGCAATGCTGATGGCGAGGTTATCCCAATCGATGAATAGAGCTACGCAACTATCCGTGCTCTCAACCATAAGGGTCCATCTCTCCTTTATCCTCGGGGCGCCGCTGGGCTTCCGCCTGCAAACCGGCCATTGGCTAGGCGTGATCGGGACGGATGGTTCGCAAGACTAGTGCTGGGCGGAACGAGACGGTGGATTGAGGGCCGAGGAATCCGCCGTCGCCTCGGGCGACGCCAGACGGAGCTCCTTCGCCATGCGGAGGGAGCGAGGCTTCGGGGGAGCGCACCTCTCGCGGTGCTATAGGCCGTACGATAATCACGACCCGGGAACAGTCGCAAATCCGGACACGGTTGACTTCACGAGGCTACCAGACGCGCGTAACTCTCTTGCAGCCGATTTGCCGGCTGCCGACGAACGCGGCAGCAGTGCCACCGAGAAATCTCTTGGGGGAGGCGGCGTGTGCGATCTGACGGCCATTGTCTGCCTGTATTCTTGGGCCTTCCGCGCACCAAACTGCCCGGGTGGTCGAGTCAGCCCCAAATGCTGAACCCACCCTACCCTCAATGCCGGTCTTGACGATTCTTCACAAAAATGACCGACCGAGGGCCCGCCTACCGCTCTACACATCCGTTTACTCTGTCCACTTGCCGACCAAAAGACTCCTGGTCGACTTCTGTTCTCCCACCGAAGGGCCCCAACGCGCGCCGTTTGGGCCGCAAGGTTTGGTTTAGCCGCTCCTCTTAGCCGATCCTGCCGCGTCGACACACCCTCCCGGCTCTTCCACCGGCCCCGAGCCTCACGAGCACAACCGTCTCGGCTGACTCGACTCAAGACTCGCTCTGACCAGTATCTGCTTGTACCATCGGAGCAAAGAGAACCCGACTCTACGATCAGGCCTAGGCCATGGCGCCTGCTTCGCCAAGCCGCATCCTCTTTACCCACTCCCGACCACCAAGGTGCCCGCAGCTGTCCACCCTTCTATCCAGATCTTGGTAGACATCCTAGCAACAAAAACTGGCTCTTCGTACCGTCCAAGCCCTTGATTCCCGGTGACTATAGCGCACGGGCAGCCTGAAGTCAAGGAAAACTAACCGGTTCGGCGGTCCACCTTCGTTAGAGGCGCACCGTCATTTCCCCAAGTTTAGCAGAGAGGTATGATTACAGTCAACGAGATTAACCGGGGAATGCGCGCGGACTAGCAGTGGGATAATCGGCAGAATCGGCTAGACTTCACGCACTTTTGTTGAACGAGGGGTCCAGCGAGGCAATCTCAGCTTGCCAGGTCTTTGGCCGCCTGCTCGGCCTCTTCCTTGGTGCCGAACACCGACACGTTCTCCACGGCGATCCATCCCCCTTCCTTGACCTGGTACCACAGGCGGCCTTCGGAATCCTGCTGGTCCTCGGTGAGGACGACTACGTCACCCTTGGAGAGAACGCGGAGCACCTCGACATCGGTGGTCGGCTCCTTACGCACGTTGAGGCCCTCGGTCTTGACGACGGCGTAGACCTCGCTGAGGACGGTGGGGGTCGGTACGGCGACGGTCGGCGTGGGGCTGGCCATGGAGACGATGGCCGTGGGCGCAGGCGGGACCGGCGTTGGCTGGGCCTGGTCCAAGCGGCCGTACCAGAGAATCGCTGCCGCACCCAGCGCCAGCACGGAGACGACGAAGGCGCCGACGACGGGCAGGAGATAACGCCCGGCCGCCTCTTCCTCCACGATGGTCTGGGGAGTCACCTTCTTGGCCTTGGCGGGAGACTTGGCGGCCTTCTCGATGCGCCGAATGTGGTACTTGCACAGCGTCAGCTCCGCCCGCAAGGCCCGCAGCTGCATATCCAGGTAGTAGCGGGAATAGCCGAGCTTCTCGAACAGCCGGCGCTGATCGTCCAGGCTCGCTATCTGCTCCTCTAGGTCCGCCT
>JAJZQK010000483.1 GCA_021847625.1 Chloroflexota bacterium | reverse complement strand
CCGATCTCGCGGTTGGGTCACCGACACCCAGGCGAAAGCAGTCTTGCAGACCTACATCGGTGTCAAGCAGGAGGCCGAAACGCCGTGAGTACCGAGACCACGCTCTTAGCCCCGCTAAGGACCGACCTGCACGACGAGGATGCCCTCGCCTACCGCTGGACCGACCTCGAACTCACCCGCCACCTGCAACGGGCCATCGCCGAGTACGGCAACCTCGCCCCCCAGGACTACAGCGTCGATATCGCCGGCGTCGACGGCCAGTACGTCTACTCCCTGGCCACCCCCGCCGGCGCCCTCTTCACCGTGATCGAGAGGGTCGAGTACCCCCAGGGCGAGAACCCGCCCGCCTTCGTCGCCTGGGAACTCAGAGGCACCGACATCACCCTGCGCGTCGACACCGCCCCCGTCGCCGGCTACACGGTCCGCGTCCACGGCGGCCAGGCCCACGTGGTCGACGGCGCCGGCTCCACCATCCCCGCCGTCGACGAGCGGGTCGTCCTTCTCGGCGCCCAGGCCTACGCCCTTGCCGCCTGGTCGCTGTACGCCGTCAACCGCGTCGCCAACTCGCCCAAGGCCCAGGAGCAAGCCGAGAAGGCCGCCTACTCCCTCCGCCGCCAGTTTGAGACCGACCTCGCGCGGCTGCGGAAAGAGAGAACCCAGCTGCTGCCCTCGCGCGTCGCCCTCACCGGCTATGAAATCTGAGCACGTAGGGGCGGGACTCCGTGCCCGCCCGCATCACGTAGGGGCGGGACTCCGTGCCCGCCCCCCATCGGAGGACACCATGCCATCCAGCCAGCCAATCAAAGACACCACCCAGGGCGAGGCCGAGGCTCGCGCCCTGGAGGCCACGGAAGGGCGGCCGCGCGAGGTCGAAGTGACCATCATCCGCCCGGGCACCAGCGCCAACGGCTGCCACTACCCCGCCGCCATCCTCCGCGCGGCCGCCGGCCTCTTCGAGGGCGCCGCCGCCTTCGCCGACCATCCGGACGCCCTGGACCAGACCAGAGCGGGAGGCCGCTCGATCCGCGACCTGGTGGGCGCCTACCACTCTGCCCGCTGGGAGGAAGGCCGCGGCGTCCGCGCGGTACTCCGCTTCTTGCCCTCTGCGATCTGGGCTTACAACCTGGTCGCCGAAGTGCTCGCCGAGAAAGAGGCGGGGAGACCGATCCCGCCCCTGGGCATCAGCGCCGACCTGCTCGTCCACCGCCAGTCAGCCGGCGCCAACGGCCGACGCCGGGCTGAGTACCAGGTCACCCGCATCGAGGCCGTCAACTCCGCGGATCTCGTCTTCCGGCCCGCCGCCGGAGGGACGTTTGACCGAATTCTCAACAGTAGGGGCGGGGCTCCGTACCCGCCCAAGGAGGACCCCGCCGTGCCCGACACCGCCACCCACGACCCCACCCAGGACGCGACCCAGGACACCAGCCGGCAGCTTGAGGCCGAGCTCGCCGCCGCGCGGGAGGCCCGGAGCGCCCTCGCCGCCTCCCTGCTCGACGCGCGACTCGCTGCCGCCCAGCTACCCGCCCCGGCACTCGAAGCCGTGAGGAAGCGCTTCGCGGGAACCATCCCCACGCCCACCGCCATCGACGAGGAGATCACGCGCACCCGCGACCTGCTCGGCGCCGTCGCCAGTACCGGCGTCGTCCGTGGCATGGGCTCTGCCCGCGCCCAGGTCGGACGAACCCCTCTGGACAACATCACCCTCGCCCTAGAACGGCTGTTCGGGCTCCCGTTGCCGGATAGCGCGCGCGACGTCCCCCGCCTCTCCGGAATCAGAGAGGCCTACCTGCAGCTCACCGGCGACGTGAACTTTACCGGCCGCTACGACTGGGAAAGGTCCGTGGTCAGAGAGGCCAACGAAACGACCCTCGCCGCCATGGACTCCATCGTCGGCAACGTCATGAACAAACGCCTCGTCGCCGACTACCAGGCGCAGCCGAAGTGGTGGGCGCCGTTGGTCACCGTGGTCGACGTCAAGGACATGAAGCTCCAGACCAGGGTACTGCTCAACGACTTCTCGGCCTTGGCCACCGTCGCCGAGAACGGCGCCTACGCCAACGTCGCCTGGGGAGACGGAGCGGAGACCTATACCCCGGTGAAGAAGGGCAACATCGTCTACGTGACGCTGGAGACCATCCTCAACGACGACACCCACGCCTTCACCAGGCTGCCTAAGAAGCTCGCGGCCGCGGCCACGGTGACGATCAACGAGGTAATCTCCGCCCTCTGGACCGCCAACGCCGGCCTGGGCTCCGTCATGGCCGACACCCGCAACGTCTTCGACCTCAACCACCAGTCCAACACCGGCGTCGCCGCCCTGGACGCCACCAACCTCGCCGCCGCCATCGTCGTCGTCACCAAGATGACCAACTCGGCCAGCAAACGGATCGGCGCCCGGCCCGGCTACCTGCTCGTCCCCCCCGACCTGGCCTTCACCGCGGCGACTCTGCTCAACAGCACCCTCTTGCCCGGCTCGCCGAACAACGACGTCAACGCCCTGCAGGGGATCGTCAAGCCCATCGTGGTTCCCAACTGGACCGACGTCAACAACTGGTATCTGCACCCCGACCCCCGCGAGATCGAGGCCATGGAGGTTGGCTTCCTCAACGGTAGGCAGGAGCCCGAGCTGCTCGTCCAGGACAGCCCCACCAGCGGCAGTGTCTTCACCAACGACGCCATCTCTTGGAAGGTCCGCTGGATCTTCGGCGCCGGCTGGTTGGACTACCGCGGCTGCTACGGCTCCATCGTCGCCTAAGCTGCCCTCTTCCCGCTGGGAGAGGGTTGGGGTGAGGGTCCCAAGACCCAACTCTCCTATAGACTTTTGAGTGTGATAGGCCCCCCGCCGGTCCCGTAGGCCGGCGTCCCGCCGCGGCGGGATGCGGGAGGCCCCGCCGCCCTCGCCGACCCCAACAGCAGACGGGCAACGGCGAGAGAGCCCCGGCCGCGTCGCGCCCGCCCGCGGCCGGGGCCAGAAACGCAGCCATCACAAGCACTCTCTTTTCCGGTCTCGGTGTTGGCGATCCGTCAGCCTGCCACCCGGCACCCGGTTCCGGTCTCGGTGCCCTCGGTGTCTCGGTGGTGGAGACTTCCCAGGAGGCAGCGACCATGCGAGCCCTCAGCGCCACCCTAGCCGCGGCCATCGACTCGCCGTCTCGAGTACCCGCGTTGACCGTCCGCGTCGAGGACCGCCCGCCGCTCGTCGATCGCTGCGCCTGGGAAGACCTCGCCGTCTCGGGCCCAGGACTGCGCCGGGTTTCCCACTGCACCGGCATGGACGACGGCGCCGTCGCTCGCGCCGTGGTCACTACCGACGGCAACACCGCCTGCTGCCGCGACCCCCTCGACGGCACCCCGCCGTCCTCCTGGCTCGTCGCCTCTGCCGGCGCCACGGCCACCGGCAACGCCATAGGCATCGCCACCAACGGCGCCAACGGCTTCGTCGCCTGGGTCGCCACGGGGAACCCGAACAGCGTCAAGTGGCGGCCGACGACCGACAGGTTCCTCAGTTACAGCGCTGCCGTGGCCACCGTCTACACCTGCCCCGCCGGTTCCCTCATCCGTGGCGTCGCGGCCGCCTATGACCCCTGGGGCAACCCCATACTGGCCATCGCCGTCTCTCCGTTCCTCGCCGACCCCGACGAGTACCTGCTGTTCGCTGGCTACTACGGTGGCTCCTGGTCGTTCAGTGCCACTTCCACCGACAAGTACAACCTCATCAGCGCCGTGGCCATCGCCGCCCACCCCAGCAACGGCGACACCTACATCCTCGTCACCGACTACGACGTCGCCCTTGGTTCCCAACTCTGCGTGGCCAAATACAGCGCCGGCTGGTCGACCGGTGCCGCCCTAATGCACGCCGC
>JAJZQK010000482.1 GCA_021847625.1 Chloroflexota bacterium | reverse complement strand
CTCGATGCTCACGATGCCCAGGATTCGGCCGTTGTTGAGCACGGGGGCCCCCGAGATCCGGTTCACGCGAAAGAGCTCCTTCGCCTCGCGCATCGTGTTGCTCGGCTTCAAGGTGAGAACGTTGGGGGTCATCACCTGTTCGATGCGCAGCTCGTAGACGAGCTCGTGAACCCTCGTGAATTCCATTTGCTCGGTGAGGGACGCGCTAGATTCCTTCACAGTAGCTCCCAACCCTAAACGTTAACCGCCTTGCGGCGCCAGGCAGCTGCTGTCTTGCAGGTAATGGTGTACCAGTTCGTCGGCGTGTTGACGGGCCTCACCTTGCACGTCGCACGATTCCACGCCCGCCTTGTAGAGGCGACCGCTGCATTCGAAGAGGGTATGCGGCGTCAGGATTATCGGTATGCCCTTCTCTCTGGCTAGATCGGTCGTCTCCTTGGGCGGTATCTTGCCTCGCACCAGGACAATGGCCGCGACCTCCACGACTTCCGCGGTGCGGATGACGTGGGGGTTTGTTAGACCGGTGAGCAGCAGGCTGCCTGAATGCACGAAAGCCAGCACGTCACTCATCAGATCGGCCCCGCAGGCGCTGGTGATGTCGAGGTCGAGGTTTGCCTCCGGGAAGACGCTGCGGCCTTCGAGAAGGGTTATAATGTCGCGAAGTCTCATCCGGACCTCCGTTTGTTATCCGGCAGCTCCGACCTTCGTCCGAATTCCCTGTCGACGATGGTTTGCACGATTTCCGGCACCCTTTCGGCAAGCCGTGGGGTAAGTTCCTCACCGAAAGTATAGGGATCTGCCACCTCTACTGCATAGATGACGACCTCTTCCGGCATCGCCAGTTCAAAGTGCCGCCCGAGTTCAAGCGCGAGACCAAGATCGACATCGTGCGGAGAAGCCAGCCGTGGCGTAGACAATATATCACCTGGTGAGAGCTCGTACAAGTCGCCAACGCTTCCTCCGGAGGTCTGTATGGCGTCGACGACGATTACCCTGTCGTGGCCGGCGATGAGGTCGAGGACCCCCAGACCGGCGACGGAAGCTTCCACGAACTCAACGCCAAGATGGGCCACGAGCGCATGGACCGCTCTGGCTACCACCAGCCCGACCGCGTCGTCGGACAGTATTGGATTGCCCAGACCGAAGATGAGGGTGCTCATACGCCCACAGCTTACCATACTCCGTCGACGTCCGCGCTGCGCGGGAGCGACTGACCTGTCGGGATTCTGAGGAAGGAAATCGGCGGGGAGCCGGTCAGCGACAGCCGATAACCGGCCGACCTTGTCGGCCCGCGGGGGCCGAGCCGGCAAGACGCCGGTGGCACCTCTTGGTAGGGCGCTCCCGGCGTCTGAGGCCACGCTTGGATGGTGGCAGTGCGGTCTAGAGGCCTCTTGCTTGCCCAGGGCGTCCACCGTTGCCAGAGCCGAGGTGCGACTGGCTCTGCACCAGACCTTCGCGGAGGGCGAAGGCGACAGCCTGGACGCGGTTCTCAAGGTGCAGCTTTTCGAGGATGTTTCGCAGATGGTTCTTGACCGTGTTCTCGCTGATGCACAGGGCGTCGGCGATGACGCGGTTGCAGGCCCCCAACGCGACGAGCTCCAGGACTTCCTTTTCCCGGGGGGTCAGGCTGCTGTGGAGCGGCACCGGGTTGGTCTCCCGTTGCGACTGGTGGGCGAACTCCGCCAGCAGCTTCGACGCCGTCAGCCGGGTGATCGCTGCCTCTCCGTGCACCGCCCCTTCGATCATATCCACGAGGTCGTCGGGGTCGGTGCTCTTCAGGAGATACCCTTCGGCCCCTGCCCTCACGGCCTGAAAGAGGTCGCCGTCCTCTTCGGAGACGGTCAGCATGATGACCTTCAGATGAGGCATTTCCTGCTTTATTAGCTTGGTTGCGCTTATCCCATCCAATTCGGGCATGCGCACGTCCATCAGGACGAGGTCGGGGGAGAGCTCGCGCGCTCGTTCCACCGCCTCCAGTCCGTTGCTTGCCTCGCCCACGACCTGGAGGTCCCGGCTCGTCAACAAACTAGCCAGCCCTTTACGAAACAAAACATGATCGTCCACCAACAGCGTCGTTATGGGGGCCATCGCGTCCTCCTTCCACTATGGCGGGTATCCTCGCCGTTACGAGGGTCCCGCGGCCGGGCAGGGATTGCACCTCAAGCGTGCCGCCTGCGCTCTCTGCCCGCTCTCGCATGGTCTGCAGCCCGAAGTGTCCGTCCTGCATGGCGGTTGCCCGGGCGTCAAACCCGACACCATCGTCGCCTATTGTTACCTCGATCTCTCCTTCTCGGACCTGGAGGGTGACCCAGGCCCGGGTGGCACTCGCGTGTTTGCGGACGTTTGAAAGTGCCTCTTGCACAATACGCATCAGCTGGAGGGTTGCCTCGGGCTCGAGCTGAGGAGGCGTCTCCATCTCTGCGCGCAGCTCGGCGTCGATGCCGCTCTGTTGCTGGAACTTGCGCAAGTAGTCGCCGATACTGGCGGTGAGGCTGCCGGAAATCGGCGCGCGCAGGCCCGATATCGCCTCGCGGACGTCCGCGTACGCGTCTTGGGTCACGCTGGCGCTGTGCCGAAGTTCGGCGGACAGGTCCGCCTGACGACCCTTCGCCAGCATATCCTCCGCCATTGTCATGCGCAGATTGAGGTAGGCCAGCATCTGCGCCGGCCCATCGTGTAGTTCCCGAGCCAGTCGCTCGCGCTCGGTCAGCGTGGCCAGCTGCTCCACCTGTTCGAACAGGCGTGCGCTCTCGATCGCTACGCCTACCTGGCCGCCAATGGCTTCCAGCATGTCGGCGTCCTGAGGGGGCACCTGCCGTCCTTCCTCGACCAGCAGGACCATCACCCCTAGCACTCTGCCCTTGGAAAGTAGGGGCACACAGATGCCTGGTCCGCACCGGTGGGTCGCCGTGAAAACGTGTTCGCCGATGCCCAGGGGCTTGCGGACCGCCCGAGCCTCCGCCGCGCAGAGGCCCAGACAGCCTTGGCCCTTGGGCACTCGCCGCGGGAATGACTGATGGAGGGGGGGCGTGCCACTCGTGATCTCCAGCGAAAGCTCGTCGCTACTCTCATCGAGGAGAAAGACGGCCCCGGCGGAAGCCCCAACCAGGTTCGACACGTCCGCCAGCATGGAGGTCAGCAGGTCGCGCAGGTTCATGGTCTGGCTGACCGTGTTGGTGATGGAGTTGATCGCGGTTAGTTTGTGGTTGCGTTCCTCCAGCTCTTGGGTGCGCTGGCGGACTTTGGCTTCCAGCTCCTTGTTCCATGCCTCGATGTCGCTGCGGGCAGACTCGTGGGCCGCGATCGCTTCCTCCTGGGCTCGCATCTTCTGTTGTATCGCCGTCTGCAGCTGGCGGTCGTACTCGGCCGACATCACGCGCAGCACGCGCACCGCGACGTAGGCGATGGCGATGGCCAGGAGGGCTCGCACCACCTGGATAGGTATGCCGGTGGCCGTGAAGAACGAGGCGTAGTTCAGGATGCTGGCGGGCGGATAGGGTGCAGGAGGTACGATTGCCCCGGCGGCGACTCCCGATAGGCACAAGAGGGTTCCTAGCCACAGGTAGTAGCGGCCCATCTGAGGCGGGCCCACTCGTCGCCAGCGTGTCCTCTCGCCGAAGAGGCCGAGCCCGGCGATGCCAAAAGCCGGCAACAGCAACGTATAGCGGGCGAGAATGCCGGCGTTGACGAGCCATTGCTCGGCTGTGGTGAAGGCGAGCGCCCGCAAGGGAACGAGACTGACCAACCACAGACTGAGGAGTCCGAGCGGCAGCAGCCGTAGCCAGCGCGGGCTGTTCTCCTTGCGCAGGAGGGTGCTGCCGAAGGCGGCCAGAACCACGGCCGACGCCACGAGCAGGGTCAATCGCAGTGCGTCGAGGATGACCTCC
>JAJZQK010000481.1 GCA_021847625.1 Chloroflexota bacterium | reverse complement strand
GCCAGGCCAACGGAGCGGGCATGGTCGGTGATAGCGATGCCCGAGATGCGCGGGGAAACGTCCGACAGCACGACGTCGGCCCCCGCGGGCAGGGCGGCCTTCATCTGTTCTTGGCAGGCGGGCTCGCCGATGTCGCACTGCAGCGTCTGCACGCCGGGGAGGGGCTGGATGGGCTGGAGGTCGACGGCGACGACGCGGGAATTAGGCCTGCAGACCTTGCGGGCGACCTGGCTCCAGCTGCCCGGCGCCGCGCCCAGGTCGAGGACGCTCGCCCCCGGCAGGAGGATGTGATACTTCTCGTCGATCTGCAGGAGCTTGTAGGCCGAGCGCGCGCGATAGCCCTCGCTCTTGGCGCGGCGGAAGTACCGATCCTGGCTCTGTTGCTTGCGCCAACCCTTGGGCACCTAGACCTCCTTGGCCGACCAGCGGGCATAGATGGCGAGCGAGAGGGGACGCTGGGCGCTGGCGTCGCTCAGCGTCAGCTCCCCGACGGTGGTCCGGCCCCCATAGGAGCCCAGCCATTCCTGGACGACGTTATACAGAGTCAGCGCGGAATCCTCCGTGGCGTAGGCAGTAACTAGGCAAAATAGCGGTCGCTCGGCCATTACCTCCCGGCAGGCCTCGATGAGCGGGGGGAAGGCCTGCTGGAAGCGCCAGATCTCGCCTTTCGGCCCCCGGCCGAAGACGGGCGGGTCCATGATGATGCCGTCGTAGCGCCGACCCCGGCGGGCCTCCCGGCGCACGAACTTCATCACATCGTCGAGGATCCACCTGATCGGCCGGTCGTCCAGGCCCGCGGCGGCGGCGTTCTCGCGCGCCCAGCCGATGGTCGGCCGCGAGGCGTCGACGTGGACGACGCTGGCGCCCGCCGCCGCGGCGACGAGCGAGGAGATGCCCGTGTAGGCGAAGAGGTTGAGCACTTCGAGCGGCCGTCCTCCCGCGCGGACGACGCGGTCCAGCCAGTCCCAGTGCGGCGCCTGCTCGGGAAAGACCCCCGTGTGGCGGAAAGGGGTGAGCTTGGCCCAGAAGGTCAGGCCCCCGTAGCGCATCGGCCAGTGCTCTGGTATAGGGCGACGCTGCACCCAGTGGCCCTCGCCGCCGTCCTCCTGGGAGAAGACGGCGTCGGCCGCCTGCCAGCGCTTGGGGCCGAGCGCCCGGTGCCACAAGGCGGCCTTCTCCGGCCTTACCAGGGTGTAGGCGCCGAAGCGTTCCAGCTTCGCCCCCTCGCCCGAGTCGAGCAGCTCGTAGTCTTGCCAGCCCTCTGGCGCCAAGGGGACAATCGCCGGCAGTGCACGGGCCATCGGTGTGCAAATCCTCCTGGAGACTCGCGCCGTCTTCTGGTCGCATCACGCTAATAATAACATCCCGCGGGCGCTCGTTTGCAAACAACCCGCTCGCTCCGTTATGATAGTGAGACCAATCGCTCAGTTACATGACCTAAGCGGTGGACGGGTTTTTGCTGCGGAGACCACTGAGAAGGTGGGAGGAATCGGGCATTCTCCCCTTTCTCTGCGTCCTCTGCGGTTAGTCCGACTCCGACCGCGTAAGTCCTGTCAGTTAAGCGATTGGTGCCGACGGCGATGACTTGCCGGCGGCCCAGTTTGAGATTGCCGAGTGAGAGGGCAGTATTAATGGACGGCGTATCTCCCTATCGGACGATACTCCTGGCGACCGATGGCTCGCCCGAAGCGGGGCGAGCGGCGGCACACGCGTTCTACCTCGCCCAGTTGCTGAAGGCCAAGGTGTTCGTGCTGTACGTGGTGGACCTCCACCGCGCGCGTTCAATGGGGGTCCACTACCAGGAAGCGGTCAAGGAGCTGCGGGAAGAGGGCAAGCAAACCGTGGCCCTGGCGCTAGACAAGGCAAAGGGCCTGGGGGTCGAGGCCGAGGGGCTGTTCGCCGAGGGCCGGCCCGGCGACGAGATCTGCCGAACGGCCGACGAGCGCCAAGCGGACCTGATCGTGATGGGCGCCAGGGGCCGGTCGGCCATCGAGACCATCCTTCTTGGCAGCGTGTCCGACCACGTCTTGCGCTGCACCACGCGCCCGGTGCTCGTGCTGCACGACTGACACCGGTTGCAGGCGCGAGTGCCCTATTTGGCAATCGTTAAGGCGTAGCGGCCAGCCGTGGCGGCCAAGGACGGTGTACCTCCCAATCGTGGCAGCGGCGCGGGCTCACCGGACCGCGGGGATAAGCCCCGCGCTACAGGTTGCCTATCTGCACTCGCGGCCGCTACCGCAAACTTGTGCTGCACCCGCCAGAGACGGCCGCCACTACGTGGTTTGGCTCCGCTCGGGTGGGGCCCTAGCTCAGGGTCCCTTTGGTGCTGGGGACCTCGCCGCCGAGCCGCTCGTCTAGCCGGGTGGCGGCGTCGAGCGCCCGGGCCAGCGCCTTGAAGAGGGCCTCGGCCTTGTGGTGGTCGTTGGTCCCAGCCAGCAGGTGGGCGTGGATGTTCATCCGCCCCTCGGTGGCCAGCGTCTCGAAGAAGTGGCGCACGAGGTCGGCTTCGAGCGTGCCGATGCGCGAAGCGGCGAAGTCGGCCTCGAAGACGGCGTAGCTTCGGCCGCCGATGTCGACCGCCACCAGGGCCAGCGCCTCGTCCAGGGGCACGATGGCGTGGGCCATGCGGCGGATGCCCCGGCGGTCGCCTAGGGCCTCGTGGAAGGCGCGGCCGAGCACGATGGCCACGTCCTCGGCCGTGTGGTGCTCGTCGACCACCAGGTCGCCCGTGGCCTCCACGGCAAGGTCAAAGAGCCCGTGGCGGGCCAGGGCGTTGAGCATGTGGTCGAGAAAGCCCACGCCGGTGCTGATCTCGGCCTGGCCCTTCCCGTCGAGGGCGAGCGCGACCCGCACGCTGGTCTCGCCGGTCCGTCTTTCCACCACCGCTTGTCGTGCCATGCTTCCTCTCCCCTCTACCACGCAATCACCGCTAATCGGCTTGGACCGCGTACGACGCCTAACGTCCTGTAGGGCAGGGGCTTGTCCCCTGCCGCCCCGTTCTCTTGTTTCTCCAAAAATGGCCGCCCTTTCCATGATACGTAGGGGCCGGCGTCTCTGCCGGCCCATCCGGGCCGTCAGCGGGCGGACAGAGCCGTCCGCCCCTACGGTTGGTTGACGGCCGTTCTGGCTCTCAGGACAAGTTGATCGGCCCGTATGCACCCTCACCCCTGCCCGCCTGAGGCGGGGGCTTGGCCGGCTGCCCCCTAGTGAGGCAGCCGTGGTTAACCCTAGGCGATGCCCATCTCGGCGTTGGTGTCGGCGAGGGCCGCGAGCAGGGCGTCGGTGTGCTCGGGCTTGCCGATCGTTATCCTGAAGCCGCCGCGTAGGTACTCCTCGTCGTAATACCTGACGAAGATGCCGTGCTTCTCCAGCGCCTTCTTGATTGCCAGCGCGTCGCCGCGCAGGACCTTGACGTACAGATAGTTGGCCGCCGACGGGTAGACGTGCATATAGCCAAGCTTCGCCAGCTCCGCGGCCATCCGCTCCCGCTCCGCCACCAGCAGGCGGACGTTGTGCATCAGGTAGTCGGCGTCCTCCAGGGAGGCGATGGCGGCCGCCTGGGCGGCGACGTTCATCGTGTAGGGTGGCTTGACGCGCCACAGGTACTTGATCAGCTCCGGATGGAAGACGCCGTAGCCCGCGCGCAGCCCGGCGAGGCCCGCCCACTTGCTGAAGGTGCGCAGCACGATCAGGTTCTCGTAGTCGTTCACCATCTTCGCGCAGGACTGGCCGGCGAACTCGGCGTAGGCCTCGTCGATGACGACCACCACCCCCGTCTCCAGCATCCGGCGGACGTGCTCCTCGGCGACAGGATTGCCCGTCGGGTTGTTCGGGGAGGCGATCATTATCATCTTCGTGCGGTCGTCGACCGCCGCCACCAGGTCGTCTA
>JAJZQK010000480.1 GCA_021847625.1 Chloroflexota bacterium | reverse complement strand
TTGGCTTCGTGGAGGCGATAGGTGAGCTGCTCGCTAAGGCCTCGGCGTTTGGATTGAACGTGAAGGGCGGTGAAGATCAGCCTCTCGTCCGGTTCCTGCAGTACCCCGACATCGAGATTGACCCCGACAGGGTGGTCTGGGAGCTCTGGAACGAGGTTGACCGGGTGCAGCCGCAGCGTGTGGTAATAGATGGGGCTGGCAATCTGGAGCGCGGACTGCGGGCCGAGCGCGTGCCGGGTATGTTGAGGGCCCTCGCGACGCACCTGCGGGCCAAGCGGGCGACGGTCTTGGTTACGCGCGAGGCCGTGCTGTCCGATCTTGCCCTGACGGATCTGCAGGGCTTGCCTCTGGCGGGCGTTGCCGACAATCTGATCTCCATGCGGCTGGAAGAGACATTCGGCCAGCTGCGGCATGTCATGGCCGTCGAGAAGATGCGTAACAGTGCCCACGAGACGGCCACCCGGGTCTACCGGATAGGCGAGAACGGCTTATCCATCGAGCCGAGTGGACCAAGGTAAGTAGTCTGGCAGGTGGTTGGGAACAGGCCCAATGGCTAAAGTACTGGTCGTAGACGACGAAGAATACATAGTGGACCTATTGTCCCTCCTCCTGGAGGACGACGGACACGAAGCAATGCGGGCGTACAACGGCCGTGATGCTCTGGAGATGGTCACACGCGACCATCCGTCTCTAGTCATCGCCGACGTAATGATGCCTCTAATGGACGGCGAAGAATTGGTTCGCGCCATCAAACAGAACCCCTCCACCGCGCACACTCCAGTTGTGCTCATGAGTGCTCTCGGCGCTATGAGGGATGACTCACCCGCGGACGACTTTGTGGCTAAGCCTTTCGACCTGGACGCGGTGCGGCGCGTGATCAACAAGCACCTCCGCGATGGTGGTGGCAGGTCCTAGGGCCGCGGCAGTCTGCGGCTGGAGATATCGATTGACCCTTGGCGAGCTCTGGTGCTTGCCTAGGTGGCCCTCACAATTGTGAGACGCAAAGCACCATCGGGGGTGGCAATCTCCACGGTCTCCCCCGCGTGCCGATCAAGCATGGCGCGCCCGATGGGTGATTCGTTGGAGATCCTGCCTAGCCTGGGATTGGCTTCTGCCTTGCCGACGATTGTGTAGCATTCCTCCACGCCGTCTTCGTCGCGGACGACGACCTCGGAGCCGATGGTCACGGCGTCGTGCTGCTGATGGTTCGTTTCGATGAGTACAGCGTTGGACAGCATGCACTCCACAGTAAGGATCCTGCCTTCCACGAACCCCTGCTCTGCCTTTGCCTGCTCGTATTCGGGGTTGCCGACCGGATCGCTGGATTCCAGGGCAATCTGGATCCGCTCAGCCACTTCCCGCCGCCGAGCACCTCGCAATTGCGCGAGCTCAGCCTCGAGCTTGGACTTGCCTTCCGCCGTTAGGTAGACCGGTTTCAGCTGCATCGATTCTCCCCCTGCGCACCTTGACAGGAAATAAAAAAAGGCCGGCGCCAGCAGGTACCCGCAGCTATGTGAGCCGTACTCTATACCTTCGATGCCTACGAGGTTAGCTGACGGGTTCGGGCCGAAAGCGTACCCTTCCTGCTGTCCTGCAGGATTCACCCCGATTGTTGGGTCCCCCGTTCCCTATTCCCACAGGGATTGGGCTGGCAGCATATTCAGTTTAGTAAGCCAAGTATACAGACGTGCACTGCGCTTGTCAAGAGCAAAGCAGTTCTTCTGGCAGACAAGATGAGCGGAAGTGCAACCGGTAGAGTCAGTTGCCGGTCTTTCGCCGCTCGATGAGCGTGACGGCAATCCAGATTATGAGCCACGCCCCACCCATGCCGATGAGGGCAAAAGTCAGCGTTGGGATATTGTCTTCGTTGCCGGCGGCCCTTACAATGTTCGAGGCGAGGATGACTAGGTAGCCAATCGTCGCCACTCTGAAGGCAAAACGCAGGCGACTGCGGTACGCCCAGAAGGTGAGGCCGAATAGCGCGAGGGCGATGAGCATCAGCAGCGGTTTCATTGCGCTACGCCCCCCTGCTCGTGAATGCGCGAGCCCACCGTCGTTCTCCGGTCAGAAATGTCGGCATGTACGTCTCTTCTAGCCGCCGTGATGGCCGGCGCTCGCAAGATAACCCACTCGGTACGAACCGCCTGCCGGCGACCGCGGGGCGCCGTAAGTGTCAGCGCCCACGCCGCGGCCAGACGGCCGATCCTCTACCGGAAGGCTCGTATGCGGTGCTCCATCTCCCTGCGGTCTTCGGTATAGTCTGCCACGATCTTCAGGAGCGCTCCACCCGAGAGCAGCAACTCGGCGAACAAACGAAACGTCTCCACTCGGTCACGCTGGGGCCGCGGCTTGCCCGTAGGTCGTTGGCGAAGAACGAACGCCAGCCCGAGGGCAATGGCCGCCGCCGCGCCGGAGTATCTGCGAATGATCCGCCGTCCTTGATCAGTCGTCAGACTGGAATTGCCTGTGGCCTGGGCCAGATCCTTCCCCCAGGGCGTCCTAAACACCAATTCGACGATTCTGCCTATGGCCAGTGGGCCGGCAAATACCAGGATTGACTGCCCTACTTCGCTCAAGTCTCTCCTCCCTTCAGCGGGCTAGGCTGCCAACGTCGATCAGCGGTATCCCATCACGGCAAAGCGGACATTCCGCCGGGCTGTACGTCTGATAGAAGGTATTGGCGAGGCAGTAGAGAGGGTAGTTGCCAAACGAAACGTCACCCCGATTCCAGAGGGCGCCCACGCCAACTACTTTGCCCTCCAGTCGTTCGACGGTTTTGATGACCCGAGCGGCCGAGCCTCCCGTGTCTACGACGTCGTCGACGACCAATATGCGTTTACCAGGGATGAGGTCCGCGAAGACCCTCCGGAAGACTTTACTGCCGCGCTCATCTTCGGCGTAAACTGCGTAAGGCATTGGGTCGAGGTAGTAGGCCACCCATTGAGCCATCGTGGCCCCACCCATGGACGGTCCGGCCACAACCTCCACGTTGTCTCGGAAGAATCGCTTGGCGATGCGGTAGCACAGCTTGCTCGTAACAGACGTGTTGGCCAGTATGCGATCCTTTTCAATGAAGACGCTGCCGTGTCTGCCGGACTTGTAGACGTAATGCCCTTCGCGCCGGATGGCGCCGCTACTGACGAGCAGGTCGACGAGGTATCGTTCATCCGTGTTGCTGACCACGTGATTCCTCTCACAACACCGTGCTAGTTCTTACCTTCACAGCCCCTAACTGATGCAAGTATAGTGACTGCCTGTTACCGTGTCAACAAAGGCCGCTCCTGATCGGATTGGCTGCCTAGCGCCAAAGCGAGGGGCAGGCTGTAGATGGTGCGTTGACCGCGCGGATTACGTCCTGCTATAATCGGCCTCGGCTGGGCGTGTCACTTAGCTATCGTGATTTCAATGGGGCCCGAACCGGACGGGCCCCAGGGGCGAAGGGAAGGCCGTGCGTAGCATCTGCATTATCGGTGTCGGGTACGTTGGGCTCGTCACGGGGGCGTGCCTCGCGGAGTTGGGCAACTCGGTGACTTGCCTCGATTGCGATAGCCAGAAGGTTGAGGGGCTCCACCAGGGCATCATGCCCATCTACGAGCCCGGGCTGGAGGATCTCGTTCGCCGCAATCAGGTAGCCGGGCGCCTCCGGGTGACGACCTCCTACGCGGAGGCGATTCCCCAAGCGGAGATGGTGTTCATCGCCGTCGGCACCCCTTCCGGCGTCGTCGGCCAGGCTGACCTGCAGTACGTGGAAGAGGCGGCCAGGGAGACCGCCCGCCATATCGATCGACCGCTTATTCTGGTCAACAAGAGCACTGTGCCGATCGGCACTGGCGACCTCGTTTCCGACATCGTTCGCGACTTCAATGGCAACGGCGCCCCGTTCTCCGTGGTGTCCAACCCCG
>JAJZQK010000479.1 GCA_021847625.1 Chloroflexota bacterium | reverse complement strand
GCCCGAGGGACATGGGCGCCCGATCATCCCACGGGGCTTCGATACGCACGGACCGATCGGCCCAGTGCCGCCAAAGCAGCCGCCCGATAGTCCTCGTCGCGCATGATTGCCCGACAGGCTCCTAGTGTGCCGAGGTGTTAGTTCGTAGGATAGGAGAGTCTCTTTGGCGAACTTCTTCGTTACCTGCGACGATGGAGGGGCCATGGGAACTCGGGGACGACCAACAGTCGCTATCAACCTTTCCGAGACCGAGCGGGAAACGCTCGAACGCTGGGCCCGGCGCCCGAAGAGCGCCCAGGCTCTCGCGCTGCGCTGCCGTATCGTCCTTTTGGCAGCGGCGGGTAAGACGAACAACCAGATCGCCGCGGAGCTGGGCTGCAACCGCACCACGGTGGGCAAGTGGCCGCGGCGGTTCGCCGAGATGCGCTTGGACGGCCTCCAGGATGAGCCCCGGCCGGGCAGGCCCCGGACGGTCGACGACCTTGAGGTGGAGGACGTGATCGTGCAGACACTGGAGAGCCGGCCGCCGGATGGGGGCACCCACTGGTCCACCCGGCAGATGGCCCAGAAGGTGGGGCTCTCCCAGTCCACGGTCTCCCGGATCTGGCGGGCCTTCGGGTTGCAGCCCCACCGGCAGGAGAGCTTCAAGCTCTCGCCTGACCCGGAGTTCATCGACAAGGTGCGCGACGTAGTGGGCCTCTATCTGAACCCTCCCGGAGGCGGCCGTGGTTCTCTGCGTGGATGAGAAGGTGCGCCACGAGGTGCTGTCGGATCGAGCGGGGTGAGAGACCCCGACGCTGGGCCGTCGCAGCGGCCTGGGGGAAGCTGAGGGCAGCCTGAACCCGGAGCTGCGGGGGAGGGCGGGAAGCAGCCCTGACAACGACGTGACGCGGAGGGACTACCGGACTCTGCGGGTGCGGCAAGCGAGACGGAGCGGCGAAACGAAAGTGAACCAGTGATCGAACCCCCTCAAGCGACGCGGTCGGCTCTAACCCGGTGGATGGGGGCCGACGAGGCGGTGCGTGGAAACCCCGAAATTTTCCGGGGAACCCGGTCCTCGCGGACGGCAGCGATGCTGCCGCGGGGTCTCGCGGCGAGTGACTGCGCTCTGTCGCCGCGACAAGCCCGCAGAGGAAAAGTTGGTCGTCTATCCCGTCGATCGAACGGCAGTGAACGTGGGAACCTGCCGGTGGTCCCTCGCCCCTGCGGGGCAGGGAAGGCTCAGCGTCGGCTGATGCCACCGGGCGGGGGCGGAGCCTCCCTAGTAGTTCGAGGCCGGGAAAGCCGGTCACATGGCGAAGGGAGGCAGCAGGCTTTGGGTCTGCGGCTGGAAGGCGAGGAGGCCGTCGTTGAATAGCGACGCTCCGTTGCTGGGGCCCCTGGTGGCTCAGGCGCGGGTACTCGGGATCCAGAGCAAGCTCAACAAGTGGGCTCAGGATGATCAGAACCGGAGGTTCAAGGACCTTCACAACCTCGTCTGTGACCCCGCCACGCGGCAGGTCGCGTGGCTTCGGGTCAGAGCGAACCGTGGGTCGCGCTCGGCTGGCGTGGACGGCGACACCGCCTATTACGTCGAGCACAGGTTGGGCGTGCAGCAGCTCCTGGCCGGGCTTCGTAAGGAGCTGCGGGCGGGAAGCTACCGGCCGCTGCCGGTCAGAGAGCGGCTGATCCCCAAGCGCGGCGGCAAGCTCCGCCGGCTCGGGATCGCAACCATCCGCGATCGGGTCGTGCAAGCGGCGGTGAAGCTGGTGCTGGAGCCGATCCTCGAGGTTGACTTTGAGCCGTGCTCATACGGGTTTCGGCCAGGACGCCGGGCGCAGGACGCGATCGCCGAGGTGCACTACCTCACGAGCCGCTCCTATGAGTGGATCGTGGAGGCTGACATCAAGGCGTGCTTCGACGAGCTCGACCACTCGGCCCTCTTGGCTCGGGTGCGACGGCGGATCGCGGACAAACGCGTGCTGGGGCTCGTCAAAGCGTTCCTGAAGGCCGGGATCATGACCGAGCACGGGGACCTCGAAACGCAACTGACCGGCACTCCGCAGGGCGGGATTCTCTCGCCCCTGATGGCGAACATCGCGCTAACCTCGCTCGATGAGCACTACGCGCGAGCGTGGGAGCAGATGGGTGACCAGCGACAGCGTGCGGCGCGCAGACGCCACGGCAAGCCCAACTACCGGATCACCCGCTACGCCGATGACTTCATCATTTGCGTCGCGGGGGACCGACGGGACGCCGAGACGCTGATCGCCGAGACCGAACAGGTGATCAAACCGCTTGGTCTGACACTGTCCGCGGAGAAGACCCAGGTTACTCACATCGACGAGGGCATCGACTTCCTGGGCTGGCGAATCCGACGCCACCAAGGAAGCAATGGTCGGCGTTACGTCTACACCTACCCGTCCAAACAGGCGCTCGCGTCCGTGAAGGCGAAGGTCAAGGCGATCACCCAGACCGACCATCAGCAGACGCTCGGCCAGCTCCTCCACCGACTCAACCCGGTGCTAAGAGGCTGGTGCGCCTACTTCCGTCCCGGTGTGTCCTTGCGGACGTTCAACTACCTGCGCGCCTACAGCTGGCAGCGGGTCGTGCGATGGCTGCGACGCAAACACCCCAAGACGAACTGGCGCTGGCTGCGACGCCGCTACCTATCCGGGTGGTGGCCGACGGACGGCAAGACGGTGCTGTTCAACCCCGGCAGCGTGACCACTACCCGGTACCGCTACCGAGGCAATCGCATCCCTACACCGTGGGAATCCGGATACCTGCCCCAGACAGAACCCGGCCTCTCCCTCGACCGCCTGCAACGACGCCTGATCATCGAATGAAGACCACCGGCATGCCCGTAGAGAGCCGGATGCGCGGGAACATGCATGTCCGGTTCGGCAGGCGGCTCGGGGAAACGGACCGGCCGAAAGGCCAGCACCGCGCCCCGGGCCGACCAAACTCCGAGATCCAGGCGCTTGACCGTACGGCCCCCATCTTTCCTATGCTGCCCGGCACACCCGCGCGGGCGACGCACGACTACCGGCGCCACGGCACCACCAGTCTGTTCGCCGCCCTGGATATCGCCTCGGGTAAGGTGATCGGCTCCCTGCACCAGCGTCATCGCGCAATCGAGTTCAAGAAGTTCCTCCGGCGAATCGACGAGCAGGTGCCGGCCGCCCTGGGGGTACATGTGGTCATCGACAACTCCTCCACCCACAAGACTCCGGCCGTGAAACGCTGGCTTCTGGCCCACCCCCGCTTCGTCCTGCACTTCACCCCCACCTACAGCTCCTGGCTCAACCTGGTCGAGCGCTGGTTCGCGGAACTCACCGAGCGCAAGATCAGACGGGGCACCCACCGCTCGGTGCCCGAACTGAACGCCGATATCCGCGACTGGATGGAGCATTGGAACGAGAATCCCCGACCCTTCGTCTGGCACAAGACCGCCGATCAGATTCTGGACACGCTCGGCAATTACTGCCGATGGATTACTGATTCAGGACACTAGGAAGATGAAGCTACCGATGGGACGGTTCGGGTCCCCGAGCACCGGGCGGGCGCGGCGAAGGGCGTTGGCCACCACCTCCAGGGCGTCGTCCTGGCCGACGATTCGTACGTATTTCAGAAGGAAAAATGGACAGAAATGCGACCTATTGACTTCCCCTCGGGGGGGGGATAAGCTCGGTCTTCAGGTACTGGACTTGGCCGAGTTGGTAGGCAGAGGAGGTTGCACTGTGAAGGAATTCGGCGGGTTTCGCTTTGGCCTCGCGTAGGTGTCTTGCCTTGTTCTGGCACTTGTCTTGTTGCCAAGTCTTGCAGGCTTGGCGAACGCCGGCCCGCCCGGCAGTGCATTTGGTGTCAACTATGACGGCAGCATCGGGAGCGGCTCATTCCTCTCATGGATGCAGGCGAATG
>JAJZQK010000478.1 GCA_021847625.1 Chloroflexota bacterium | reverse complement strand
CGATCTGCCCAGGAAAGGTGTCCCGTGCCACAGCTCAAGCCCTAGCTTCCACTGGTCTTCACGTTCGACGAAGGTGTGGGCGCTTGTCCCCTCCGTCACTCGACTCAGAAGGTCGGAGGGTACGACGCTGGGAACGAGCCAGACGGTGCCGGCGACAATGGCGATGAGAACGAGCACGGCCTTCAGACTCCTCGAGAGCGACAAGGCAGTCGCCACGAACAAGGCAACGACAAGTGCGACGGCTCCAGTGCGGGACCCCGTGAGGAGAACGCCTAGACTCGCGGGCACGATGAAGGCCCAGTAGAAGACCCTGGACCGCGAGTTAGGATGGATCGCCAGGTAGGCTGCGATGACTACGCCGATCGTCAGAAGCAGGGCGAACGCATTCTGGTTCAGTCCTCCGCCCGTGTAGCGGGTATCGGTCGCGGCGAAGGCGTGTCGGGATGACACGTAGTCAACGAAGAGCAAGCCGAGCGTGACGCAGCACCCCAGAATGTAGCTACGCAAGAGCCAGAGGAACTTCATCTCAGAATCGACGAATTCCCAGATCATCCAGACCAGAACAAGAAGGGACAGGTACGTGAGCGACTTTGTTTGAGTCGCCTGCGGATCCACCGACCACATGGCAGACATAGCGCTCCAGAACACAAAGAACGATAGGAGAACGAGCACGGGAGGGATGCGTCGGATTCGAAAACGCCATGCCACAAGTAGCACGGCAAAGGCGAGGGCAACTGAGGAGACAAGGAAGATCGCGGTGCCAAACTCCGGCGTCTTCAGCATCTCCTCCCAGGGTACGAAGAAGGCGATCAAGCACAGTAAGATGAGGACAACGCGGCGCGCGGTCACCGAAACCGCCTCCAGGCGGGATTACGACCGATCTCAGTCTGCGTCAGAGAAAGGACGAGGTCCTCGTAGGCGTCGAGGGCGGCTTCGACGGTGAAGGGTCGCAGCACGCTCGCAGGAGCCATGGGGTGTGGATGGGCTAACTCCGCGAGCAGAGCCCCTGCCATGGCATCGGCGTCTCCAATTGGGACCAGGCATCCGTACCTGCCGCCCTGCAGAATCTCCGCCGGTCCGCTCCTGCAGTCGGTCGACACGACGGGAATTCCGAGGGCCAGGGCCTCTATGAGGGCCGTGGGCAACGCCTCCGACACGGAAGAGAGAACGAACAGGGACGCGCGCCCCAAGAAAGCGAACGGATTGCGAACGAATCCGGGCATTGCGACGGCCTGAGCCAGGCCGAGGTGAGACACCAGGCTCTCCAACCGTTGTCTCTCTCCACCTTCGCCGAGGATCATCAAGCGGAGGTCCCGGTGTTGCCGAGCTAACGCGAAAGCTCTCAGCACAGTATCGAAGTCCTTCGGTGCTTGCAGTCTGCCCATGGCCACAATGACCGGCGGCTCCCCCGGTCCGTACCACGGGTGGTCGACCACCCCCCGGGCCTGCTCCGTCACTTCGGGATTGATGACCGGATTGTAGATGACGCGTACCAAGCCACGGGGGACACCAGTGGAGGCGATCATATCGTCGGCCGTACCTTTGGAAACCGCCACGACCGCATCGGCCATAGGATAGGCCCACCGAATTGTCTGGCGTACCGCCAGGCCACGAGCCCCGAGGTTGGCCGTGGCTTGAGTGCGCGAGTGGGCGGCATGCACCGTGAGCACGACTGGGACAGGTACGCGAGCCATCAGTCTGGCTAATAGCGCTGCGGCATTCGCGTGATCGAGTGCGGAGACGACCGCGCCCGGCCTCTCAATGCGCAAATATGCCGCTAGCGGTCTGATTCCTTTGTGGACCTCTTTCGCGCGCAGGTCTATGACGCGGGCGGCAGGATGCAAATCGGTCAGATACGGGCCTCTCCTTTCGAACATCACCATGTCGAGCTTGTGCCCCCGGGCTATTAGTCCATTGGCAAGATGTGTCATCACCCGCTCGGCACCGCCTCCTCCAAGATGCGGCACGAGCAATGAGACAGTCCTCTGTGACCTGAGAGAGTTCATTCGCCCCATTCAGTGAGCATTGGTACGCCCCGGCATGTCAGCGCCAACGAGGGGCAGGCGATCGAAAACGACGAGGTTCGTCGGCAATCGTCTCTTGGAAGTCCGCGATGGCAGAACGCAGCACGGAATCCACCTTGTCCGCAAGGGCGGGCCACGAATATTCTGCTGGTACCCCTGCGGCGGGCTCTCTTGAATCCATCAGACTGGAAAGGTACGCTGCCATGCCGCTTGCGTCAGATCCGACAAACGTGCGGCCTTGCCCTGCCTCACGTACGACTGAGTCGACGTCGGAGTCGGGTGGTGCAATAACCAGCAGCTTCGTACCCAACCCGATCGCTTCGAAGATCTTGCCCGTCATGATCCCCAAGTCCGACTTCTCGGCAGTCTCCAGTACGCTTGTGATGACGACTGCGCAACCCGCACCCCGCAGGGCGGCCAGCACCTCTGTTCTGGGAACCATGCCGTGGTTCACCAGTCTGCCCTCCAGCCCCCACGCGGCAGCTTCGCTTGTTACGAGATCGCCTTGTGGCCCGTAGTAGTGAAAGGCCCAGGCATCGAGTTCGCGGAGCTTGTTCAGCTGTGTGAGAGCCATCATCAGGGGGGACACGGTGCTCTTCGGGGGATAGAAACGGCCAGCGTATACGATGGCGAAGTGCTCGAACGATGCTGCCTCAACCTCGGCCAGATCGTCGGGATCGAACCCGTTCGTGACCACATTGACCCTGTCGAAGACGCCGAATCGATCGCCGAGTGATTGCGCCATGGACGGAGACACCACAATGACGGCGGAGGAATCAGCTAAGACCGGTCGTTCCGCGCGCTCGCGCATTTCTCGGTCAGCGTCTCGGGCATGGGGATTGTCCGTCCAGAGGTCCCTGTAGTCGAGAACGTATGGGCATCCCAAGCGCCGCGCGAGATTCTGCCCCACGTGAAACGCACCGAAAGGACCGCCAGTAATCAGCACCACGTCCACATCCCCGAGTTTGAGATCTGCGCAGGCGAGCTGGACCTCCGAGTACCACCCCGTGTTCTCGTCGATCCCGGCAATTCTGGCGATGCGACGCGTCAGGCCCTCGAGAAGCCAGATCGGCCCTCGGTCATAGGCCCGCTTCAGATGTCCAGACGACAGGAAGCGCCAACGATGATCCGTGTAGATCATGTGCACACCCCATTCGGCCAGCGATGCGGCTGCCGCTTCGGGATCGTCAATCAAGCGCCACAATGCAGGGTCCGGTGTTACCACCGTGACATCCCAACCCCGCCGGCTAAGGTATTTCGCCATGTATGCCGGGCGCAAGGACGCGACGTTCTGCAACGGTGGGAAACAGAACGCCAGGAGGAGGAGACGCGGCCTCTGTGTCGTGAACCTAGGGCCGTCGTCAGTCACTGTTCCTCGCCAGGTTCCTTGCGCCGAGTTGCTGCGCACGTTCTCACCGCTGCTCGCCTATTCGTCGATTGAAGTCGGCCAGGTAGGCCGCTGCCAGCAGTCCCAAAGGAGGGGCAAGACAGAGGCGTTGGTCTGCCATGAGAGCGAGTCGTTCGGCTATTGCGGGTGCCGACGCTGAGAGGATACCACCGGGTGGTGCCATCAGGTCGCTCACTGTCAGGTGCCGCGATTCGGCATCGGTTGTGGCGAACCATTCGTTGAAACGAAGCGGGGGTGTCGCATATCGGAGCTCATTCTGCTTGGTCCTCGCGATTCGAACCCGTCTCGGCATCGAGCGCCGGTACACAGCTTTGGCGGCGTGTCGGGCAACGACGTTCCAACTCCCACGCCCGGGAAGATGCTTCCTCGGCTCGTTGTACCAGACCCAGCGCCCCTCGCCCACGGGCGGAATGTTCGCCAGGTCGGCGAAGGGCCCGACGAACACGCGGTCTCTCATCCACAGGGCGTACAGGCGCTTCATGTTGCGCAGCTC
>JAJZQK010000477.1 GCA_021847625.1 Chloroflexota bacterium | reverse complement strand
TCGTGCGAGCCGGTGCCCCCCATCATCCCCGGGTCGGCCTCCACGGGTATGACGTCGAGCCCCGTGCGCCGGAAGATGTTCAGATAGGCCTGGTAGACCTCGGGGTAGTACGCGTCCAGGTCCCCCGGGTCGGTATGGAAACTGTAGCCGTCCTTCATCTTGAACTCGCGCATGCGGATAAGGCCGCCACGCGGCCGTGGCTCGTCGCGGACCTTGGTCTGAATCTGGTAGGCCATGAAGGGCAGCTGGCGGTAGGAGCGCACCTCCCGCCGGGCCAGGTCGGTGATGACCTCTTCGTGGGTCATGCCCAGAACGAAGTCCCGCTCGGCCCGGTCCTTGAGGCGCATCATCTCGGGGCCCACGTCGTACCAGCGGCCCGTCTCCTTCCAGAGCTCCGCCGGGTGCAGGACGGGCAGCTCGACCTCCTGGCCGCCGATGGCGTCCATCTCCTCTTCCATTATGTGCTCGACCTTGCGGAGGATGCGCAGGCCCAGCGGTAAGTAGCTGTACACGCCAGCCGCCAGCTGGCGCACGATTCCGGCCCGCAGGAGCAACTGATGGCTCACGCTGTCGGCCTCGGCAGGCGCCTGTCGTAGTGTGCGCCCGAGCATATGCGAAAAACGCAATTCCCTAATCCTCCTCAACAGTAGCCCAGCTGGCACAGGTGCGCCAAGCCGACCACGACCTCGTCCGGTTCGTTTGACGGCGCGAACTCGCAGACACGGATGGCCGCCTCGGGTAGGAACCGCCGAATGTCAGGTGCCTCGATCAGCCGTCGACTCTTGGCGCACGAGGTCGTCTATCTCTTTGAGCAGGGCTGGCAATATCTCTTCCTCGCGCACCGTCCTCACGATCTCGCCGTGACGGAAGATGACCCCCTTGCCCTTGCCCCCGGCCACGCCCACGTCGGCGTCGCTGGCCTCGCCGGGCCCGTTGACGACGCACCCCATCACGGCCATCTTGAGCGGCACCTTGACGTTCGCGAGGTAATCCTCCACGGCGGTTGCCAGGCCCAGAAGGTCGATCTGCGTGCGACCGCAGGTGGGGCAGGAGATGAGCGTGGGTCCCTGTTCGCGCAGTCCCAGCGACTTGAGGATTTCGTAGCCGACGCGGACCTCTTCGCGAGGGTCGCCCGTGAGCGAGACGCGCAGGGTGTCGCCGATGCCCAGGTACAAGAGCGTACCCAGGCCGACGGCCGAGCGGATCGTCCCCACGCGCGGCGTGCCGGCCTCCGTGACGCCCAGATGCAGGGGATAGGGCACGAGGTCCGCCACGCGACGATAGGCCTCGATGGTGGTGGGCACGTCCGAGGCCTTGAGGGAAATCTTGATCAGGTCGAAGTCCAGGGTCTCTAGGAAGTGCACCTGCTCTAGGCAGGCGTCGACCATGGCCGCTGCGGCCTCGGCGGGGCCCGGATGGGCCATCGCCCGCAGGGCCGGCAGAGAGCCCGCGTTCACGCCGATGCGGATGGGCACCTCCCGTTCGCGGGCAGCCTTGACGACGGCGCGGACGTGCTCGGGCTTGCGGATGTTGCCGGGGTTGAGGCGCAGACCGTGGACGCCCGCCGCGAGCGCCGCCAGCGCCAGGCGATAGTCAAAGTGGATGTCGGCGATGACAGGGAGTGGCGAATGAGCGACTACCTCTGGCAGGGCCGCGGCCGCCGTGTTGTCGGGCACGGCGACCCGGGCTATCTCACAGCCGACATCGGCCAGCTCGCCAATCTGGCGCAGCGTGGCCTGTGCGTCGCGCGTGTCGGTATTCGTCATGGACTGCACGACGACCGGCGAGCCCGCCCCGATGGGCACGGGGCCGATGTGCAGCAGCTTCGATTGCCGTCTCTCAATCACCGTCGTCAGCCACCAAGCCCCCAATTCAAAGTCGGCAGCGGGGACGAAACGTCGTAGAACGAGATGACCACGACGAGCGTCAGCAGCAGGGCAATGCCCATGACGTTGATGATGCCCTCCATGCGCGGGCTAATGCGTCGGCCGCGAATCGCCTCGATGCCGACGAACAGAAGCCGGCCACCGTCCAATCCGGGGATTGGCAGCAGATTCGCGATGCCAAGGCCGACGCTGAGGGCGGCCATAACGTAGAGTATGGGGAACCACCAGCCGGTATCGACGGTAGCGGTGGCCGCTTGGCTAGTAACCTGCCAAATGCCGACGGGGCCCACCGGTCGCGCCAGGTCGGCGGGTATCAGGCCGCGGATGACCATGACGGGGACGGCCACGGTGAACGCCACCATGTCTCCGAGCCGCTGAAAGCCGAGGCCGACGGCATCCCAAACGGGATAGGGAACTGGCTTGACCTGGAGAGGCTCGTTCATCGACGTGACGCCCAGGGCGCCCTTGCTCTCGTCCCAGGTCGG
This sequence comes from Chloroflexota bacterium, assembly GCA_021847625.1. The sequence continues at coordinate 1,557 of JAJZQK010000477.1, read as the reverse complement.
ATCGAGCTGGACGGTCAGCGTCTGCTGAGCGCCATTTCGCTCGACCACAACCTGCATCTGCTGGCCCAGGTGATCCTGGATCGTCTGGCGAAGCTCGGTCGTGTTATCGATCGGTTGCCCGTTCATGCTGATGACGATGTCGCCGGGCTGTAGGCCGGCCTTCTGCGCGGCTGAATCGGGAACGACGCTGGCTATGCTGACCGCCGTCCGGGTCGCCGTCGGCCAGCCAACCATGTAGGCCCCGGCAAAGAGAAACGCGGCCAAGAGCATGTTCATCAGCGGTCCGGCGAGCAGCACGAGCGACCGCCAACGCTTGGGAGCGCTGGCGAAGCTGCGCGCTTCCGAGGGATCCTCCTCGCCCAGCATGCGGACAAATCCCCCCAAGGGGAGGAGATTGAGAGAGTATTCCGTCTCGCCGCGCCGCACGGCGAAGAGACGGGGAGGAAATCCGAATCCGAACTCCTCCACCTTTATGCCCGCCATCTTGGCGGTTACAAAATGTCCTGCCTCGTGTATGAAGACCAAAAGGCCGAGGACGAGAACGAAAGCGACTATATCAAGCATTGGTACCTACCTGCCTATATGATCCTGCAACCGGTAATTTGCAGGATGCGTACCCACGCTAGACGCCTGCCAACTGCCTGCACCTTTGCCGAGCCCAATGGTCGGCGGCCAGGATATCCGCGAGTGTGGGCTCGGCCACCGAGGAGTGATCCTGGAGGACGTTGTCGATCAAACGCGTGATGTCGAGAAAGCCGATCGCCTTGTCCAAGAACATCCCCACCGCTACCTCATCCGCCGCGGCTAGGACGGCCGGATAGGTGCCTCCACGCCGTCCTGCTTCGATGGCCAAGGCGAGGCCCGGATACCGTTCGTAGTCCACGGGCTCGAACGTCAGGTTGCCCAGACGCGTGAAATCAAGCGAGGGCAGCGTGCTGTCCCAACGTTCAGGATGAGTGAGCGCGAACTGAATCGGAAAACGCATGTCAGGGACGCTCAGCTCAGCCTTCGCCGTGCCGTCGAAGAATTCCACCATCGAGTGTATCACACTCTCCCGGTGAATCACTACCTCGATGCGGTCGTAATCCATGCCGAACAGCCAACGAGCCTCGATTATCTCCAGGCCCTTGTTGACCATCGTGGCCGAGTCTATCGTGATACGCGGCCCCATCAGCCAGGTGGGATGCCGCAGCGCCTCCTCGGGGGTGACGGTATTCAGCCTCTCCAAGGGGACGTCCCGGAAGGCACCGCCGGAGGCGGTTAAAATCAGCCGTCGGGCTACAGGCGGCACGCCGCATAGGCCTATCGTCCCCTCGCTTGCGGCGGCGTCGTGGCAGGCGGTCTCTCCTAGCAAGCATTGCCAGATGGCGCTGTGCTCGCTATCCACCGGATAGACGGTGCTGCAACGGTGCCTGCACTCGTGCTCGAGCAGGGCGCCGGCCATTACGAGGACTTCCTTGTTGGCGAGGGCGAGGCGCTTCCCCGCCCGGACGGCGGAGAAACTGGGCGCTAGCCCGGCCTTCCCCGACGTGGCGACGACGACGATGTCGACGTTCG